>JAQGMC010000060.1 GCA_028292545.1 Paucimonas sp. | reverse complement strand
ACAGTTCGGCCGGCGTCGATCCGAGCGAGATGGGCATGGGCCCAGTACCTGCGGCGCAACTGTGCCTGAAAAAGGCGGGCTGGACCCATGCAGACCTCGACCTGATGGAAATCAACGAAGCCTTCGCCGCCCAGGCGCTGGCGGTGAACCAGCAAATGGGCTGGGACACCAGCAAGAT
Organism: Paucimonas sp.; assembly: GCA_028292545.1. Lineage (GTDB taxonomy): Bacteria > Pseudomonadota > Gammaproteobacteria > Burkholderiales > Burkholderiaceae_D > Lacisediminimonas. Next base: position 10,293 of record JAQGMC010000060.1, on the reverse strand, counting down.
CAATGTCAACGGTGGCGCGATTGCGATCGGCCATCCGATCGGCGCCTCTGGTTGCCGCATCCTCGTCAGCCTGCTGCATGAAATGATCAGGCGCGATGCCAAACGCGGCTTGGCCAGCCTGTGCATCGGCGGCGGCATGGGCGTGGCGCTGGCTGTGGAACGCTAAGCGGCAGCACTTGCGTTCAAGGCGCGCCGGCACCGCGCAGGATCGGAGTCCGGCTCGCTTGTCCGCTTCTGGTTTCCAGGTTCCGTTTTTCTGTATTCCACTCAAAGAGGGAGAGACACGATGGCGAGGATTGCACTAATCACGGGCGGCATGGGTGGGCTGGGCGAAGCGATCTGCATCAAGATGGCGGCCCTGGGTTACCAGGTTGTGACCACCCATTCGCCTGGCAACACCAAGGCGGCGCAATGGCTGGCTGGCATGCGCGAGCAGGGCTTCAATTTCCGCGCCTATCCCTGCGACGTGGCCGACTATGATTCGGCCCAGGCTTGCATTGCCCAGATCGTGCAGGAGCTGGGACCGATCGACGTGCTGGTCAATACTGCCGGCATCACGCGCGACATGACTTTCAAGAAAATGGACAAGCCGAATTGGGATGCGGTCATCAAGACCAACCTCGATTCCGTGTTCAACATGACCAAGCCGGTTTGCGATGGCATGCTCGATCGCGGCTGGGGCCGCATCATCAATATTTCTTCGGTCAACGGGCAGAAAGGCGCCTTTGGCCAGACCAACTATTCCGCCGCCAAGGCTGGCATGCACGGATTCACCAAGGCGCTGGCGCTGGAAGTGGCGCGCAAGGGCGTGACGGTCAATACGATTTCGCCGGGTTATATCGGCACCATGATGGTGATGGCGATTCCAAAGTAAGTCCTGGACAGCACAATCGTTCCGCAAATCCCGATGTGCCGCATGGGCAAGCCGGAGGAAGTCGCCGGACTGGTGGCTTACCTGGCGTCGGACGAAGCGGCTTTCCTGACCGGCGCCAATATCGCCATCAACGGCGGCCAGCACATGTATTGATGCTTGCCGGATTGGCATGGCCAGCCTTGCTGGAGGTGCGGCCGGCGCCAGTTCCAGGGCAGCGCTGGCCGCATGCTGCCAAGCTGTCAATGCCATTCAAGGCCGGGCGAAATGCCCGGCTTTTTTATTTTTAAAAAAGCGCTTGTTTCATGTCAACAGCTGCGCCGCTGCATCGTTAAGGTAGGTACGTAGGCGCTGTGTTCTACGACCAATCAACGAGGCCCAAAATGAAAAAACTGATCGCGCTGCTGATCGCCGCAACTTTCGCAACTGGCGCATTCGCCCAAGCTACCCCGGCAGCGCCGGCTACTCCGGCGGCTCCTGCAGCAGCTCCTGCTGCACCGGCTGCTGATGCAAAGCCTGCCAAGAAAGCAAAGAAAGCCAAAAAAGCAAAGAAAGCAAAGAAAGCCAAAGCTGCAAAAGCTGCTTCCTGAGCATAGCTTGATCCCGGCCGCGGCCGGGTGAACGGCAAAGCAAGGACGCAAGGAAAACGGAGCCCTCGTGGCTCCGTTTTCTTTTGCAGTCCCTGGTCGATCACGCCTGCTGTGCCGCTTCGCTTTTGTCAGCGTGAGCTGTGGAGTTCGGGTGCGTAGTTCAGGTGCGTTGCCGCGGTTCGCGCCGCGTCAGGCGCCTTTCGGTGGGATGCGAAAAATTGCGGAATTCAATATTGGTGATGCCGACCGATCCTACCGGCCCACATACGAATTCATGGCCGCGCTTCACCGGGAACAGGTAGTTGTCAAGAATGACAATATCGGTGCGGCAGGCCGGGTTGGTGGTGTAAAGCTGCGGCTTGATTTCTTCCCACACGCCTTCGCTGATCCAGCCGTCCAGGAATAGCTGGTTTGGATAGAGCGAATGGTCAGCATCAAGGTAGCCTTTCTGGCCGCGGTGCAGTGTCGGGTGGCTGGGAGGCTCGTCGCAAATTGCCAGGTTGATCCAGCCATCGCCGACTTCATGCATCTTCTCGGTCTGGAAAGCGGTGTAGTTCAACTGCAGGTGCCATTTGCAATTCAGTTCCAGCCGCTTCTCCAGCTTGCAGTTATCGTTCCACATCGATTGGCCATCGCACACGGTCAACTGCGTCGTCATGACTTGGCCAATCAACGTGGGCTCCAGCATGCGGATATCGTCGAGTCGTTCATGCAGGTTCCAGAACAGCCACTTGGTGCGCTCACTTTCAGTCATCTCCGCCAGCTCGGCTACCGGCCTGGCGCCATGCGGTTCCAGTTGCCGTAATACGTCCTTGCGTAATTTCTCATTGATTTCTTCCAGGTCGGGACTCGACCTGGTGTGGTTCTGATTGTGCATGGCCTCTCCAGTGTCTGGTGTTAACAAGGGGCAGGGCGCCGCTGCGTTTTTTCTTGGACAGGCTTGCCGCGCGATGCGTTCTGGTGTGATGGCACATGTTGGCGATGAGCCAGCAAACACAATTTGCGCTGCCGCAGCGACGGTTCATTACGCAAGTGTCAAGCTCTTGTATCCATTTCATTTCGCACTGGCTTGCGAGGCGAATTCGGTCTATGCTTACCTGCGATAAAGCTTGTTGTTCAGAAATGAATCAGGAGGTGTCTTGCTATCCCGTTCGAAGAAGGACTACAACAATACGGCGCGTCTCAAGGATTTAATGACCGCTCCGCCGATGACGCAGGAGCGGCATGCAGAAATCAACCGCAAGCGCATTCAGGAAAGGCGCATGCTCGAAGATCTCCGGCAACAGAAAGCAGACAGGAATGACCTGTTTTAAGTTGCACTGACGTGTCTTTCCGGTGGCTGCCGCTGCACGGGCGCGCACCAGCAAGGAGGGGCAAGCAAGGCTGCGCTTGGCGCGCCATTGGTCGCACTCCACTCTTGTCCACACTGCTGCGCCCGCGGCCGTGTTCCTCCGCATCACTGTCCACCCCGTGCTAGCCACTTGCGGTAGCCATCTGTGGCAGCTGGCTGCGATAGCTCTCCCCAAACCCGATTTCCTCTCTCAACGCTGTGCATTGCTGCGCAGCGGGACTAGCCTGGCCGCCTGCAATAAAGGAAACGCACATGCAAAGGAAAGTCGCTGTCATCACAGGTTCCTCGTCGGGCATCGGCGCGGCCACTGCAAAACTGTTTGCGGCTAACGGATTCGACGTCGTCGTCAATTATTCGCGCGATCCGGCACCGGCTGAAGAGGTGGCGCGCGCCTGCCGCGAGCATGGCGGCCGTGCGCTGGTGGCGAAGGCAAATGTCGCACTGGACGCCGACTGTCGTGCGCTTGCCGCCGCCGTGGAAAACGAGTTTGGCCGCGCCGATGCGCTGGTGAACAATGCCGGCACCACGAAATTCGTGCCGCCCGCCGACCTGGAAGGCTTGTCCGGCCAGGATTTCCACGATATCTACGCCGTCAATGTGGTGGGCGCTTTCCAGATGGTGCGCGCGCTGGCGCCGCTGATGAAAAAGCATCCGGTGGCCGCGATTGTCAACGTATCCTCTGTCGCCGCAGTGATGGGCAACGGATCGAGCATTGCCTACATGGCTTCCAAGGGTGCGCTCAATGCGATGACAGTCGGGTTGGCGCGCAGCCTGGCGCCGGCAATTCGCGTCAATGCCGTCGGGCCGGGTATGGTGGAAACGCCGTGGATGCAGAAAGGCCTGGGTGCAGACCTCGAGGCGCGGCGCCAGAGCTACCGGGCAGTTACGCCGCTGCAGGCCACGATCGAGCCCGACGATGTGGCCCAGGCTTGCTATTTCCTGTGCACCGGCGCGCGCAAGACGACGGGAGAATTCATGCTGGTCGACAGCGGCTACGCCAGGTTGCCGGCGCTGGGTCGCTAAGCTGGCAGCAAAGCTACTCGCCTGGATCCCAGCCCAGACACTAGCCCGGATACCGGCCCTCCGGCCGCAAAGCAGCGGAAAGCGCTCGTGCCGCGAAACCAGCAATAGACTGCAAGGCCTTTCTTCGTACGCAAGCTGCGGTACCGGTTGCGCAGATTGCGGCGCGCTGCATGCCAATGGCTGCGCTCAGGCGTCGCCGCGCACGCCGCAAACATCGGCTGAATTATCGATTTTCATCGCGCCCTTGGCATGCGCAACCCGTACCTCGTCGGGCAGCGCGACGCCGTTTTTCACTGCTGTCAGTTCTGCCAGGATCGAGATCGCAATTTCGGATGGCGTCTTGCTGCCGATGTAGAGCCCGATTGGCCCATGCAGCCGCGCAATCTGTGCGTCGTCCAGGTCGAACTCGCGCAGCCGCTCGCGCCGCTTGGCGTTGTTCGAGCGCGAGCCGATCGCGCCAACATAGAAGGCATCTGATTTCAGCGCTTCCATCAGCGCCAGGTCATCCAGCTTGGGATCATGTGTCAGTGCGACCACGGCGCTGCGCGTGTCAAGCTGCATCGACGTCACAAGGTCATCGGGCATGTCGTGCGAGATCTGGACGCCTTCCACATGCCAACCCTGGCGGTATTCCTCGCGCGGATCGCAAACGGTGACGTGATAGTCCATGCCCAGCGCAATTTGCGCCAGGAAGCGCGACAACTGGCCGGCGCCGATGATCAGCAAGCGCCAGCGCGGTCCATGGATCGTGGTCAGCGCCGCTTCGGATACCTGCAGGTTCATGCCCGGCCGGGCCTCGCTCAGGCTTACCGCGCCGGTTTGCAGGTCGAGCCGGCGTGCCACCAGCTGGTGGCGACCAAGTCGCGCCAGCATGTCGGCAATGCCGCTTTGCGCCGTCAGCGGCTCGATGGCGAGCTGTATGGTGCCACCACAGGGCAGGCCGAAGCGATGCGCTTCATCAGCCGTAATGCCATAAGTCACGATTTCCGGCTGGGTGCGGGTGATGCCGTGCTGGCGCACGCGCTCGATCAAGTCATCTTCGATGCAGCCGCCGGAAACCGAGCCGACTACGCTGCCATCGTCGCAAATGGCCAGCGTGGCGCCTTCTGGCCGCGGGCTCGAGCCCCAGGTCTTGATCACCGTCACCAGTTCGCAGCGGTGGCCCGCCTCTATCCAGGCGGCGCAGGTTTTGAGTACTTCGAGGTCAATGCTGTCCATTGTCTTGTCGCTATTTTCCGGGGCGTCGCGACCAGGGGAAAGGCCGCAGTGCCCAGTCTACACCCGGCCTGCGGACGGCGTCGCGCGGTCGTGCACCGATGGTAAGCTGCGGCCATGCTCGACTCCACGCCTGAATTCGTCGCGATCCTGCTTTGTGCCGGACGCGGCACGCGCTTTGACCCGGCCGGCCAGCAGGACAAGCTGCTGCAAGTGCTGGCCAATGGCTCGACCGTGGCTGGCCAGTCGGCGCGCATGCTGAAGTCGGTGCTGCCGCGCGTGCTTGCCGTGGTGCGCCCGGGCCGGCCGGCGCTGGTACAAGTGTTGCAAAGCGAAGGATGCGAAGTCGTGGTTTGCGAAGATGCCGCCATTGGCATGTCCGCTTCGCTGCGCCAGGGATTGCAGTGCACGGCCGATGCCGCCGGCTGGCTGGTTGCGCTGGCGGACATGCCTTTCGTGGATCCGGCGACGGCGCGCGCGCTGCTGGGGGCGCTGCGCCAGGGACAGGGCATCGTCGTTCCAGAATACGAAGGCCGGCGCGGTAACCCGGTCGGATTCGACCGCCGCCATTTGCCCGCGTTGTTGCAACTGGAAGGCGATGCAGGCGCGCGCGCGCTGCTGGCTTCCCCCGACGCTTGCCGGATCGCGGTAACGGATCCGGGAATCCACCGCGATATCGACCGTCCCCAAGACCTGGCAGCGACCTGAAGCGCTCTATGTGGACGACCGGCTTGATGCCCCTGCGCGCAGCTAGGGCTTGTCGGTGTGAATGCCCTCCGGCGGCCGGACGATCGGTTCCACTTCAATGCGCTCGAATTCCGAAATCACCTGGCCGCCGAACAGCAGCAGGGCGGCCGCCAGTTCCAGGCTCAGCAATACGACGATGGCCGTCGTCAGCGAGCCATAGACGATACTGACTTGCGACAGCGTGGCCAGGTACCAGACCAGCACATGGCGCGTGATCTCCCACAGTAGCGTTGCCGTGACCGCGCCCACCAGCGCATGCGACACCGACAGCCGCCCGACCGGCATCACGATATAGATTGAGGTGAGCAACAGGATTTCGCCGGTTACGCCCAGCAGGTAGAGCAGGAAACCGGACAGCCCCGCCAGCGACCAGTCGCGGCCGAACAGCAGCACGCTGCCCTGGCCCACGGTTTCCAGCGCGGCCGACATCACCGTGACCAGCAACAGGCCGATTGCGACAAACAGGATGTAGCAATAGGGCAGCAGCGCCGACACCAGGAAATGGCGGCGCCGGATTGCGACCCGGTGCATGAAAATCACCGACATTGCATTTTCCAGCACCGTAAACGCCAGCGAGCTGAAGAACAGCATGGTCAGCAACAGCACCGGCCCGATCACTTCCCGGTGCTCCAAAAAATTCGCGAGTTCGGTTTGCATCGCGGCCGACTGCCCTGGCGCGACCCATTCGAGATAGCGTTGCACCGTCTGCAGCAATTCATCCGGATCGATGAAATGCGACAGGCCGATCACAACCACGATCAGCAGCGGCACGATGGAAAGCAGGGCGTAATAGGCAACGGCGCCTGCCAGCAGCAAACCCTGGTTGGCGCGGAAGGCGCGCACGGTCTGCCCCATGAACAGCAGCGGATGCTGCAGGATGCGGCCGACGCGGGCGTCGCGCAGGCTCATGCCTGCCTGCCCGGCAGGCTTGCCTGCGGCGCAGTTGCCGCAGATCCGGGATGGTTGAAAGCGAAGTGGCGCATACGGTGAAGAATGCACCAATTGGCCGGCGCAGTACCGCAACAGCGCAAACCCGCTGCTGCCCAAAGGCCAAGGCTTGCGAGCGCCGGCTGCAAGCGCGCACCCGCAGCTGGCTTGGCCTGGGCCGCAGCTGTTGCTGCCTGCCAACCGGGCCGGCCGCCTGTGCAAAGCAGCCGCTTGCCTGGCTCGCTTACCTGAACAGCAAAACCAGGATCAGGATCAGGATGATGGTGCCGATACCTATATACATAACATGCTCCGTTGCGTGGACAGGCCTCCAAAGTACGATAGATCGACAGCTTTCCATGTGCGAAATGTCTTGTCTCGTTCATGTGTGGACCTTCAGGATGAGGCACGTCAACACGCGCGGGCAGCTGCGCGCTTCGGCAGTGTCTGGTCGCTTTGCGCAGGGCCAAACGGCCAGGAATCGGTCAAGGATAAGCTAGGGCGCATTCAAGAAGGAGGGCAGGATGAAGCCTTGGCCGGGACGGCGAAATGCAAGCACCCTGTCGCTGCGTGCACTGTGTGTACTGCGGGCCTGGCCCTTGTTGCTGCTGGTGTCGCTACTGTCCAGCACTGCACTGGCACAGGACAAGCAGGGCGCAAGCGGCGCCACCGTTCATCGCTCGCTGATGCTGTCCAGCGCCGCAGCAGAAACCGATTTCAGCGAAGGCAGCCTGGTCTTCATCGGCAATGCCACGGTATTGCTGGAATTTGCAGGCTTTCGCATCCTGACCGATCCGAATTTCCTGCATCGTGGCGAACTGGCACATCTCGGCTATGGCTTGACCACCGAGCGACTGACCAATCCAGCCATGAGCCTGGATCAGTTGCCGCCGGTGGACCTGGTCGTGCTGTCCCACTTGCATGGCGACCATTTCGACCAGCTCGTGCAACAAAAGCTGGACCGCGACCTGCCAATTGTCACCACGCCTGATGCTGCGGCACAGTTGGGCCGGATGGGATTCAAACGCTTGTTCAGCCTGGGCACCTGGGAGACGCTGACCGTCAGGAAGGGAGATGCGACGCTGCGCATTACCGGCATGCCGGCGCGTCACGGGCCGCCCGTGCTGGCGGCCGCGCTGCCTGAGACGATGGGCAGCATGCTTGATTTCGTCAACCCCGGCGGCGCGGTCACGTATCGTATCTACATTACCGGCGACACGCTGGTGTTTGATGCGATCAAGGATATTCCGCGTCGCTATCCGGATGTCGACCTGGCCCTGCTGCACCTCGGTGGAACCCGGGTACTGGGCGTGACGGTGACCATGGATGCGGCTGAAGGCGTGAAGATGATGCGCCTGGTCGCGCCGCGCCATGCGGTGCCGATCCACTACAACGATTACGACGTTTTCAAGTCGCCGCTGTCTGATTTTGAACGCATGGTGCGCGAGGCCGGCCTGGCCGAGCGCCTGACTTTCCTGAAGCACGGCCAGCGCTACCGCTTCGTGCAGCGGCCCGAACAGCGCTGAGGCTTTGCGGCTGCAAGCGAAGGCGCGCCGAACCGGGCTGGCCGCGACGCAGGTTGCGAACCGTATTGGGCGGCGCCTGGCTCAGCCGTGGGTGCGCTCGAATTCCTGCATGTACGACACCAGCGCCTGCACACCTTCAATCGGCATGGCGTTATAGATCGAAGCGCGCATGCCGCCCACTACGCGGTGGCCTTTCAGTTGCAGCATGCCGTTCGCTTCAGCGCCTTTCAGGAAGGCGCTGTCGAGTTGCGCATCGTGCAGGAAGAAGGGCACGTTCATGCGCGAGCGGTCGCTGCGCGCGACTGGATTGACATAGAAAGCGGAGCGGTCGAGATAGTCGTACAACAACGCCGCCTTGGCGATATTGCGCTGCTCGATGGCGGCCACGCCACCCTGTTCCTGCAGCCATTCAAACACCAGGCCGGCAATATAAATACCGTAGGTGGGCGGCGTGTTCAGCATCGATTCCGCTGCCGCTTGTTGCTGCCAGTGGAAGGCCGAAGGCGTGATTGGCAGCGCCCGGTCCAGCAAGTCGTCGCGCACGATGACCAGGGTCAGGCCGGCGGGACCGATATTCTTTTGCGCGCCGCCGTAGATGACGCCGTAACGCGCTACGTCGACCCGGCGCGACAGGATGTGGGAAGACATGTCAGCCACGAGGGGCACGTCGCCAGTGTCGGGAATCCAGTTGTACTCGACCCCGCCTATGGTTTCGTTGCTGCAGATGTGGACATAGGCTGCATCCGGATCGAGGCGCCAATCCTGTTGCGGCGGCACGTAGGTGAAATTGCGGTCTTCGGCCGATGCAGCGACATTCACGCGGCAATACTTGCCGGCTTCCTTGATCGATTTCTTCGACCATTCGCCGGTATTGACATAGTCCGCACCGCGGCGCTGGCCCAGCAGGTTCATCGGTATCACCGCGTTTTCGGCCATGGCGCCGCCCTGCAGGAAAAGCACGCGGTAGTTTGGCGGGATCGCCAGCAAGTCGCGCAAATCCGCCTCTGCTTTGGTGGCGATGCTGATGAATTCGGGGCCGCGGTGGCTCATTTCCATCACCGACATGCCGCTGCCGTGCCAGTCGAGCATTTCGTCGGCCGCGCGGCGCAGCACCGGTTCTGGCAGCACGGCCGGGCCGGCGCTGAAATTGAAGGTACGCATGGAAGTCCAGTCTAGAGCGTCACGGCGGGCCGCGGGCGAGCAAGGCTGCGCACCGGGCCGGGATGACCGTGGAAGCTGGCAATTATGACGGAATTGCGCAAGCGGGCGCAAGGAAGCGGCGCCGCCATGCCTGCGCCTATAATGACGGCATGCAGATTGCGCCCGACCCCGACACTGAAGCCCGCCCACGGCCCCAGTCCCTTTCCGACCTGTTTTTTTCTTTCACCATACTTGCGCTCCAGGGTTTTGGCGGCGTGCTCGCGGTCGTGCAACGCGAACTGGTGGAGAAAAAACGCTGGATGACGCGCGAGGAATTCGTCGAGGAATGGGCGGTGGCCCAGATCATGCCCGGCCCGAATGTGATCAACATCGCCTTGATGATAGGCGGGCGTTACTTTGGCTTGCGCGGCGCGATGGTGGCGGTGGCGGGCATGCTGGCTGCGCCGCTGCTGGTCATCATGGCATTGGCGCTGGCCTATGCCCATTTCGCCAGCCATCCCGGCGTGGCTGGCGCGCTGCGCGGCATGGCGGCGGTGGCGGCGGGCCTCATCATCGCCACGGGCCTGAAGCTGATGCCGGCGCTGGAGCGCAATCCCCTGGGCCTGGTGTTGTGCGCGCTGCTGATGCTTGCCACCTTCGTCGCCATCGCGCTGCTGCGCTGGCCCATGGTCTGGGTGCTGCCGGTTCTGGGCAGTGCAGGCTGCATCAGCGCCTGGTTCGCCTTGCGCCGCAAGGAGCCATGATGCCGATACAACTGCAGGCGGTCGACTGGTTCGCCTTGTTTGCCCAATACCTGGTGCTGTCGCTGCTGTCAGTGGGTGGCGCGATCAGCACCACGCCCGAAATGCACCGCTTCCTGGTTGAGCAGCACCGCTGGCTGAC
>JAQGMC010000046.1 GCA_028292545.1 Paucimonas sp. | reverse complement strand
AAGTGATGCGCCTGGCCCAGCATCGGTCCGACGCCGCCCATCTGGAACATCAGCCATTGCAGCGTATTGTATTTTTCACGGTCGGTGTCGCCGAGGAAGCGGCCGGTCTTGCTTGCCAGGTAGAGCAGGATGGCGCCGGATTCGAACAGCGAAATGGGTTTGCCGTCGGGACCCTCACTGTCGACCATGGCCGGGATCTTGTTATTGGGCGAGATTTCCAGGAAGTCGGGCTTGAACTGGTCGCCGGTGCCGATATTGACGGCATGGACGCGCCAGGGCAGGCCGCACTCCTCCAGCATGATGTGGACTTTATGGCCGTTGGGGGTGGGCCAGGAATAAACGTCGATCATAGGCAGGGCTCCGGGTGGATGAATGCGCGTGCGCGGTTGGGGTGACTTTTCGGGCCGCCAGCGTACCAGAAAGACAATCCTCCTGCTTCGAGCCGCTGCAAGGCGTGCGACGTCGGGCGCTGTCTTTGGCTGGCCCCGGCCCGCCTTGCTTGCAGTCGAGTCCTTTAACAAGCGACGGATGTGTTTCTGAGTGAGCCGGGATCGCATTCATCATGTTGGTTACCCAGTTTTACATTCAATCGACTGGGGAATTGGCATGGATCACGTATCTGTTTCACCGTCCACACGCGCGTCAGGCTCGATCGGCCAGGCGACAACGAGCGCAGCGGCCGCCGAAACGGCAGCGCCGGACAAGCCCGCGCTGAAGAAGCGACCGAAGACTGTGGATGTGGTACTCGTCATTGGGGATGGGTTCGAGCGGGGGCTGGCGGATGGCGTCGAGTTCAAGGCGCATGTCCGCGACCTCAGCATCAAGATCGTGACACCTGCAACCGTGAGACGCTCGGTATTCGAGGCGCTTGAAGACTTGCAGGACAAGCGGCTTGTGGGAGGAAACACGCTCGGTCTCGCCTTGCTGCATGGCGCCCCCGCTGGCGCGGACGATGTCAGCCTGGCGTTCCGCAAGGGCGAACCCCTGGTCTCGGGCACAGCCCTGGTTCAACACCTGCATCAGGGTGACCCGGCCAAAAGCCGTCCGCCAACAGGGGTCGCCTGGCTAAGGACCTGTTTCCTCGGATCGGCAAGAAGGGGACTTGCCGCGGTGCCTGGCACGCACATCGCCAGCGGCAGCAAGAGCATGAATGTCGGCCTACCGCTCTGGGATGAATTGCTCGATGAAGTAGCGGCACAGAAGAAGCGCCGGGCAGCAGGCAGCGATGCGGCAAGCGAAGCAAAGCTGGATGCCCTGGCTTTGTACGAGAAGAGCAAGAAACAGGCTGGCGCGACCGCCTTCATCGAAGATGGGAAAGTGGTGTCCGTATCCCGGTGCAATGCAGTGGAGCATTTAAGGAATGACCCCGGGCTGCAGATGAGCGGCCTATGCCTGTATGTCGTCAAGGACAAGGGGCTCAAGGTGTGGGAGATGCGCGCCGCCTTCCCCGGCATCGATAAGGAGATATTGCTCGGCAAGGCCTTTGAACACCAGCAATACCGGGCCGCCGCCGCCCTGTATTTCCCGGGCCCGACCCGCTTCAGCATGCGCGACGCCCTCGCCCATCTGGAACAACAAGGCTGCCCTGGGTCGAGCTTGCACCTGGTCTTGCGCGGCTACGCGCAGCTGTTGCTGCAGGCGCTGGGCAAGGGCTTGCCGCAGGCGCAGTGCCTCGGCGGGATGCCTGCCGGCCTCCTGGTCCACGGTTTGTTGCGCGAGACCAGCGACTGCGCCAGCCTGTCGAGGACCCTGCGCCAGCTGGCTAGCGCCAAAGACGCCGAGATTGCCCTGCACGGCGCCCACGCTTACGAGGACACGACCGGCCTGGATGGACCGGCCGAAGCGGCGCTGCTGCGCGAGCTGGCGGCGATCATGGAAAGTGTTGCCAACGGCGGCGAAATCCCGGTGCCCGCGCTGGCTTCGGTAGTGAGGTGCTTGATGGCGCCGGCCATGCACCTGGCCGGCGCCGGGTTGCCGGAGGCAACAGTGAAAAACAGCCTGGTCTGGCCGTCCCTGCTGCGCCTGGCCGATGCGGTGCAGGCGCGGCTGCCGGCGAGCGTGGCGGCCTATCTCGGCTCCGCGCTGCGCCTGTTGAAGGAAAGTGATCGTCCGCTTGAGCGCCTGCTGCCCTTGCTTTGCTATGCCCTGACCGACGGACTGGTGGACTGCGCCCGCCGTACTGGCCCGGATGCGGCCGCGCAATGCCTGCCACCGATTTACCTGGTTTATGCGCAAGCCAACTTCGATCCGGTGCGGGCGCTGCTGCAATGCATGGGCGACGAAGAGCTCGACCTCGATGAGGATTTCAACTTGCTCAACCCGGTGAAGATGAACGGCACATTTGGTCTTGACCTGTACCTGGACGAGAAATATTTCGCGCCTTGCCTGCCGATCCTGCGCTTCTTCCTCGATGACGATGCACGCACACTCCATGACGTCGCGTTGAAATTACGTGGCGAAGAGGGGGCGCTGACGGTGCTGCGCGCCCTGGATGCCTGCCGGTGAGGCGCAGGCACAAGGCTGGGCCGGCAGTGCCGGCCCAGCCTTTTTCAAGCCGGGCGCTGATGACTGGCGCGCAGGGCGGGGCAGGCGCTCCTCATCCTCGCTGGTGAGCGGCGCCCGCTGCTTGTAACCGGTGTTGAAGGATGCCCGATTTTCCTCAGGCGCCGCGCGTGACCGGCATCTCTTCCAGCGCGTCGCGTCCGAGCGCGACATGCTTGGCCAGCTCCAACTTGGCAATGGCATTGCGGTGCACCTCGTCCGGACCGTCTGCCAGGCGCAGGGTGCGGTTGTGCGCCCACAGCGCCGCCAGCGGCGTGACGTCGGACACGCCGGCGCCGCCATGCGCCTGGATTGCCATGTCGAGCACGGTTTGGGCCACGTTGGGCGCCAGCACCTTGATCATGGCAATCTCAGCCTTGGCCACCTTGTTGCCGACGGTATCCATCATGTAGGCGGCTTTCAGGGTCAGCAAGCGCGTGGTATCGATCTGGATGCGGGCGTCAGCAATGCGCTCGCGCCACACGCCCTGTTCGGAAATGCGCTTGCCAAATGCCACGCGGCTATTGATGCGCTTGCACAGCAGTTCCAGCGCGCGTTCGGCCACGCCAATGGAACGCATGCAGTGGTGGATGCGGCCGGGCCCCAAGCGGCCTTGTGCGATCTCAAAGCCGCGACCTTCGCCAAGCAAAATATTCGACACCGGCACGCGCACATCGACGTAATCGATTTCGCAATGGCCATGCGGCGCATCGTCATAGCCAAACACCGGCAAGGGGCGCTTGATGTTGACGCCCGGGGTGTCGGCCGGCACCAGCACCATTGATTGCTGCGAATGGCGCGGCGCATCCGGATCGGTCTTGCCCATCAAAATGAAAATTTTGCAGCGCGGGTCGCCGGCGCCGGAAATCCACCATTTCGAGCCATTGATCACATATTCGTCGCCCTGGCGCTCGATGCGGGTTTCGATATTGGTGGCATCCGATGACGCCACTGCCGGCTCAGTCATCGCAAAAGCCGAGCGTATCTCACCGCGCAGCAGTGGCTCCAGCCATTGCTTCTTGTGTTCTTCACTGCCGTAACGCTCAATGGTTTCCATGTTGCCGGTGTCGGGCGCGGCGCAGTTGAATACTTCCGGCGCCCAGCTGACGCGGCCCATGATTTCACACAGCGGCGCGTAGTCGAGGTTGGACAAACCCTCGGGCGCACGCGGCGAGCGGGGCAGGAACAAATTCCACAGGCCCTGCTCGCGTGCCTTGGGCTTCAAGTCTTCGATGATGCGGGTGGGCAGCCAGCGATTGCCTTTTTCGCGCCCGTTGCGGTCGATCTCTTCCTTGTAGGCTTTCTCGTTCGGATAGATGTGCTGGTCCATGAATTGCAACAGCTTTTCCTGCAAGCCCTTGCAGCGGTCGGAATATTCGAAATCCATGTCGTCTCCAGTGTTTGTCGTCGTTGTCTTGTCAGTCGGCCGCGGTTAAGCAAGCTTCAGCCGCCGCGGCTGCGCTGCGCATAACCCCATCCCATTTCCGCCATCGGCCGCGCCGCCCGGCCGGAGCGCAAGGCTTGCTCGCTCGATGCAGTGCCATCGGCATAGCGCTTCATGATGCCTTGCAGGATGCCGGCCATGCGGAACATGTTGTAGGCCAGGTAGAAGTTGAAATCTTCCATCCGCACTTCGCGCCCGGTGCGTTCGCTGTAGCGCGCAATGTATTGCTGCTCGGTCGGTATGCCCAGCGCCGGCAGGTCCAGCCCACCGATGCCGCGGAACTCGCCCGGCTCGATATGCCAGCTCATGCAGTGATAGGAAAAGTCTGCCAGCGGATGGCCCAGCGTCGACAATTCCCAGTCCAGCACTGCCAGGATGCGCGGCTCGGTGGGATGGAAAATCATATTGTCGAGCCGGTAGTCACCGTGCACGATGGTGGTGTCGTCGCCCGCCGGTATGTTTTGCGGCAGCCAGGCGATCAACTCGTCCATCGCTTGGATTTTTTCAGTTTCGGAAGCGCGGTACTGCCTGGTCCAGCGGTCGATCTGGCGCGCGAAATAATTGCCCGGCTTGCCGAAGGAAGACAAGCCAATCGCGTCATAGTCGATCGTGTGAAGCAGGGCGATCACGCGGTTCATTTCGTCGTAGATTGCGGCGCGCTCTTCGCGCGACATGCCGGGCAGGGATTGTTCCCACAGCACGCGGCCTTCGACGCACTCCATCACGTAAAACGCGCGGCCAATGACGGATTCATCGGTGCACAGCGCATACTGGCGCGGCGCTGGAAAGCCGGCCTGCTGCAGCGCATTCATGACCCGGAATTCACGGTCGATCGCATGCGCCGAAGGCAGCAGCTTGGCCGCCGGCGCTGGCTTGCTGCGCATCACATAGCGCTTGCCGCCAGCGCTCAGACGGAAAGTGGGGTTGGACTGGCCACCCTTGAATTGCTCGATGCTGAGCTCACCCGAATAACCCGGCACATGCGCGGCCAGGTAATCCTGCAACACCTTCAGGTCGACCTGGTGCCGGTCCGCGACCGGCTTGGTGCCCATGAATTCTTCATACATCGCTGTCTGTCTCCTGTGGGGCCGGTTTGCGGCTGCGGGTGCGGCGGCGCCGGAGTTGGCGCGCGCCATGCATCGGTCTCAAGCTGCGCTAGCCGTTTTGGTCCCCGGCGATTCTACACCGCCGAAATGCACGAACGTACTTTTCCTCCGAGGCTAGCCCTACGCGGCAATCAGGCGGGCCGGCGCGACTTGCGGTATTGCGCCAGGTAGGTTTCCATCGTCGTGCTGCGGTGCTCGTCCTGCAGTTCCGACAGCGGCGAATAATTGACCACGCGGACGATCCAGTCGTTCGCATCTTCGCCGACGTCCAGCACATTGATACAGCCCGCGGTTTGCGCCAGGCTGCCCAGGAACAAACGCTGCCCGGTCAGTGCATAAGACAGGATCGCGCGGTTGACGCCGCCATGCATGACCAGAAGCACCGTGTCCCAGTCGGTGTCGGCGCGCAACCGGTCCATCTCCGGATGGACGCGGTCCATCAGTTCGCCGATGGTTTCGCCGCCCAGGAATTGCTTGTGCTCCGGCACCAGGCCTTCGAAAGCGCCGGTGAAGGCATCTTTCAGATCTGCGTCGGCAATGTCGGTCAGCTTGCCGCCGCGGATTTCCTGCATCTGCGGCCAGGCTTCCATTTCGATCAACTGGCCGGTCTCGCGCAGCACGTTGGCGGCGGTTTCCACCGTGCGCGGCAAGCCAGACACGATCACGCGGTCAAACTGCAGCCCGGCGCGCGCAAATACCTGGCCCGCTGCGGCAGCTTGTTCGCGCCCGAGCGCATCCAGCGGCACCTCATCCGGGGAGAAGGGTTTGCCATTCTCGTCGAAGTAGCAGACGCTGCCGTGCCGCATCAGGTAAATGCGGCGGCGATTGTTTTCAGTCATGTTGGCGGCTTGTCGTGGCTTGTGGTGGCTTACGGGGGAGGGCGGCAAGCTCGCCGGACCCGGCTTACCTGCGCTGGCGTCTGGTTTGCTGCCGGTTTTCTTGCTGCCTATTTATATTGCGGCGGGCGCTTTTCGAGGAAGGCGGTAATGCCTTCGCGGCCGTGTGCATGGTGCAGGCTTTCGACGAAATTATGCTTTTCCAGCGCCATCTGCTGTTCCAGCGGATTGACTTGCGCTTCGCGCACCAGGTTCTTCACGCGCTCCACCGCATTGGGCGAGAGCGCAGCCAGTTCCTCGGCCCAGGCCAGCGCAGCTTCGAAGGCGGTGCCATCGGGCACGGCGCGGTTGACCAAGCCCAGTCCATGCAGGCGTTCGCCCGTGATGGGCGTGCCTTGCATCAGCAGTTCAGTTGCAAGCTGGCGCGGTAGCGAGCGCGCCAGGAACCAGGAGGCGCCGCCATCGGGTGTCAAGCCGACGCGGGCATAGGACATGACGAATTTCGCGCTTGCGCCGGCCACGATGAAGTCACATGCCAGCGCCAGCGCAAAGCCGGCGCCGGCGGCTGCGCCATCGACGGCGGCAATGACTGGCTTGGGGCAATCGCGCAGCGCATTGATCCAGCCCGCCAGCAGTTCCAGCGAATCGGCTTGCACCGACTTGTCCTTGGCGCGGTTTTCCAGCAAGCGATTCAGGTTGCCGCCGGCGCAAAAGAAATTGTCTGCGCCAGTCAGGATCACGGCGCGTACCGAATCGTCGCGCTCGGCAGTGGTGAGCGTTTCAACCGCGGCCGCATACATGTCCGGATGCAGCGCATTGCGCGCGCCCGGATTGGACAGGGTCAACACCAGCGTGGCATCGCGGCGGGAAGCTTTCAGTTCGGCAGACATGGCAGGGGAGGCCGGCAAGAGTGAGGATGAGGAAATGATAGCCGATTAAGCGCCAAGCCCATCGGCGGCCCGGCCTCCCGCTGAGAGGGAGGGAGTTTTCCTGGTCCTGCATACACCATCGAAGCTACGGTATCCCCTCCCTTTCAAGGGGAGGGTGTACAGACCGGGGACATGGTTTACGGGTGTTCGGGGACATGGTGAACGGGTTGAACGATCATTTTAACCGTCGTTTTTCGGTTGAAATGGACTGGTCTTTCAAATTGATGGTGGCCACCAGGTGGATGCCGAAATAAACGCCCCTGGCGTGGTCGTCCTGGGTGAGCCGAAGGCCGATATGCATCCCCGCGAACGCCTTGCCCAGCTTGAATTCATGGCCCAGGAAGCTGAATTCCCCCTTGCCCTGCACTTTGCGCACTTGGTCTTGCGGGCCGTATTCCAGGGGTGGCAACTGCTCCGGATACGCCCGGGTGCTGGCTGCATAGCGCGTGGCAGGGGTTTGTAATCCCAAGGCTTCATGGGGGCGTTCCCGGTTATAGATCGGCAGCCAGGCGTCGAACCTGCTCTGCACATGGAACAAGTCGCGGAAGGTTTGGTCTTGCAAAACCTCGGCTTTCAAGGTGCGATGGAAGCGCTCATCCTTGCCCTGCGTTTGCGGATGGTACGGGCGTGAGTGCGACACGCTCACGCCCAGGCGCATGAGCCACAATTCAAAGCGGGTATAGCCCCCCGGTTCTCCCCAGGGCGCGCCGTTATCCATCGTCATGCGCCATGGCAAGCCATAGCGGCGGAAGGTCTGGATCAGGCGCTGCTGGGTGGCATCGAACCCTTCATTGCCCAAGGCTCCCAGGCACAGCACGTAACGCGAGTGGTCATCCAGCACTGTCAATGCATGGCAGCGCGTGCTGCCGGCAGCGAAATGGCCTTTGAAATCCATCTGCCACAAGTCATTGGGCGCGGCATGCTCAAAGCGCTGCCAGGGTTGATGCGCTGCGCTGTCAGCCGGGTCGATCCAGCCGTGGCGCTGCAAGATTGCATGCACCGTGCTGGCTGCTGGCACATCTTGCCAGCCCTGGTTTTCCAGCCAGCGTTTGAGCTTGCGCGCGCCCCATTTCGGATGGCTTTGCCGCGCCCCCAGGACCTGCGCCTCGATGTGGGCTGGGCTGCGCCCAGGCGTCTGCAGCGGCCGGCGCGACTGGTCCGCCAACCCCTGTGCGCCCAGTTCGCCATGGCGCCCGATCCATTTATAGCCCGTCGTCGGGCTGATCTGGAAACGGCGGCACAGCTCACGCACATTGGCCCCCTCGCGGGTAGCCAGCATCACGAATTCTTCCCTTTGGTCCACGATGGATTCCTCTTTCCACGGCATCGTATTTCCTCAGAATTACAATGCCGTGAAGTGTCCATCATGTGCCCGAACGTGTGTCCATTATGTTCCCGGTCTGTACAGGAGGGTCAGGGTGGGGATGGGGTCAATGCGCCTGCCTCATCCATCGTCGCGCTATCTGCGGTAGAGTGCCAGCGTTGCGCCCTGGATGCCGCAGCGCCAGGCCACAACCAAACCAATCTCGGAGACTACTTTCATGCTCAAGCTGCACGGATTCGCGGTCAGTAATTACTACAACAAGGTCAAGATGGCCTTGCTCGAAAAAGAAATCCCGTTCGAGGAGGTGCTTGCCACGCCGAACCGCTCGCCGGAATTGCTGGAGAAATCGCCCTTGGGCAAGGTGCCTTTCCTGGAGACAGAAAAGGGCGTGCTGGTCGAATCCCAGGTGCTGATGGAATACCTGGAGGACGCCTTCCCGCAAAAGCCGCTGCTGCCGGCCGACCCGTTTGAAGCGGCCAAGGTGCGCGAACTGATCACCTTCATGGAATTGCACCTGGAACTGGTGGCGCGCGAACTGTACATGGCCGCGTTTTTCAAGGGCACGGTATCCGATGAAATGAAGACGCGTTGCGAGAAACTGTTGAAGCGCAATGCCAAGGCTTTCAAGCGCATGGTGAAGTTTTCACCGTATATCGCCGGTGACAGCTTCACGATGGCCGACATTGCAGCCGCAGTGCACCTGCCACTGGTGGGCATGGCGACCAAGATCGTGTACGGCGAGGATGTGCTGGCGGACTTGCCGATTCGCGACTATGTGAAAAAGCTGGGCGAGCGCCCGACGCTGGCGAAAGTCAACGCCGACCGCAAGCAATACCAGGAAGCGCACGCCGCCAAGGCTTGATCCAGCCGCGATTGACCCGGCCGCTATTGATCCAGCCGCTACTGGCGACCGGTCGCAGAGGCGGACCGGCCGGCGCGCCAGGCCAGGCGCAGCCGGCAGCCAGATGTGGCGCGCAGCCCACCGCTTTCACGAGCGGCGATACAGCGCCGAACCCGGCGCCAACGGGCGCCAGGCTTCAGCCAGCGGCAGCTCGGCAAGCTCCTGGCCCAGGCCCAGCACGCCAAAGTGATGCAGGCTGCTGTGGTACACGGCCAGCGCGCGCCGGCGCACCGGCGGCTCCAGCAGGCGCAAGGATTCGCTGGCTTCTATCCACTGGAATTCATTGAAACTGGTGTCGGTCGCAATGTTGTATTCGGACCAGACCACCCGGTCCAGCAAACGCTGCGAAAATTCCAGGTAACCGTCATTCGCGCTGCCATACCGGCTTAGCGTGTGGCGCCCGCCAGCGCGGCGGTACATCTCTTCATGCTGCGCGATCCGGCTCATGCTGATGCGGCCTTCACGCACCTGCGCCAGTCGGCGTGCGCTGCGATGGGTGACGTACACGGTGGTCTTGTCGAGCACCTGGTCTTCTTCCAGCGTCACCAGCAGCGACAGCAGTTGCTCGGTGGAGCCGCATTGCGACAGCCAGGCATTGGGCGTGGCAAACGAGCGCAGCAGCGGCCCCACGGTTTCATGCACCTGGCGCTGGTAGCCGGAATCGGCAAACATCAGCGCCGTCGCCGACACCAGGCTGCGCAGCAGCGCATCGGCCACCGCTTCGTCATGCATCACCTTTTCCAGCAAGCCGCTGATGGTGGCCGCGTTATGGCGCGCCATCGCCTGGGCAATGGCGGGCGCAAGCGCAGCCCGGTCTTCTTTGCGCAAGTCTTCGCCGTAGTAACGGTTCAGCGCTTCCAGAAGAAGGTCGGTCTCGATCGCGATCCGGTTCGATTCATCCTGCATGCCCGCTTGCTTCCTAGTTGCTCAACCACACCCGCATCAGCGACAGCAAGAGCGGCACGTTGACGGGCTTGGTGATGTAATCGGATGCGCCGGCGGCCAGGCACTTGTCGCGGTCGCCCTTCATCGCCTTTGCGGTCAGCGTGATGATGGGCAGCGCCTTCCACACTTCGTTGCTGCGGATCGCCCGCATCGTGTCGTAGCCA
The DNA here is from genome assembly GCA_028292545.1 of Paucimonas sp. GTDB lineage: Bacteria > Pseudomonadota > Gammaproteobacteria > Burkholderiales > Burkholderiaceae_D > Lacisediminimonas. Next base: position 1,247 of record JAQGMC010000046.1, on the reverse strand, counting down.
TCCATCTCCGGCATCATGATGTCCATCAACACAATTTCGATGCCAGGGTCGCGCGCCAGCATTTCAATGCCGTCGCGGCCATTCTCGGCGAAGGATACCGACATCTTGTGCCGTTCCAGCACCGTCGTCAGCGCGAAAATGTTGCGCAAGTCGTCGTCGACGATCAAGACCTTGCGGCCGGCCAGGTCGCTGACGTCGGCATCCATTTCTTCGAGGATGCGGCGCTGTATCTCGGGCAGGCTGGCGGGCGAGCGGTGCAGGAAGATCGCGGTTTCATGCAGCAGGCGTTCCGGCGAGCGTGCATCCTTGATCACGATGGTCTTGGCCAGGCGCGACACTTTCAGCACTTCCGGCCGGTCCAGGTCGCGTGCGGTATAGACCACCACCGGCAGGTTTTCCAGCCGATTTTCTTCATCCATCTTTTGCAGCAGGTCGAAGCCGTCGATATCGGGCAGCGTCATGTCCAGCACCATGCAATCGAAGTTTTGCGTGGCCAGGATCTGCAGCGCCTGGGCGCCGGTTTCGGCAGTCGTGATGTCAACGTCGCTGGTACCGATCAAGTCCAGTATCTGCTGGCGCTGCACCGGGTCATCTTCCACCACCAGCAGCGAGCGCTTGGTGCGCAGCAGGAATTGCTGCACGCTGCGCAACTCGTTTTCGATCCGCTCACGCGTCAGCGGCTTTTGCAGGAAGGAGATCGCGCCCTGGCTCAGCGCCCGTTCGCGTTCGCCCGAAGCCGACATTACGTGCACCGGAATATGACGCGTGCCGGGATCGCGTTTGAGGCGGTCCAGCACCAGGAAACCATCCACGTCGGGCAATTCAATGTCGAGGAAGATGGCAGTGGGCATGTAGTCGCGCGCCAGCGTCAGTGCTGCGTCGCCGGCAGCGGTGACGATGCCCTTGAAGGAACGCTCGCGGGCGCAGGTCAGGAGGATGTTGGAAAAGACTTCGTCATCCTCCACGATCAGCACGCACGGGTCGCCATTGGCGATCAGGTTGCGGTCGTCATGGCTTTGGTCGTGATGCACTTGCACCGTGGTTTCACGCACCACATGCATCGGCTCCACCGGCGCTGCCGAGGGCAGGCTCAGCACCGGCTTGATCGGCGTCACGGCGCTGTGCACGGTGCTGTAATTGATGAAGCTGCCTTCGTTGTACGGCAGGTAAAGCGTGAAGGTGCTGCCGGTGCCCAGCACGCTGGTGACGCGGATTTCGCCGCCCAGCAGGCGCGCCAGTTCGCGGCT
>JAQGMC010000027.1 GCA_028292545.1 Paucimonas sp. | reverse complement strand
AGCTTGCGCTTTTTCATGCGCCGGATCTGCAGTTCTTCATGGGTCTGCGCTTCGACCAGCGCCTGGATCGCCAGGTCCAGGTCGCGATGTTCGACTTCCAGTTCGATGATGCGGCGGCGGATACTGTCTGCGTTAGTCGAATGAGGAGTCATGTTCTTTTAACCAGCCGCCAACCCGCTGTGCAGGATAAAAATCCAACAGGTTGCGCCTGGCAGGGGCAGATCGGGAACGCACGCCCCAGACCAGCAACACAGTGCTAACGGGTGGCTTGCGCGCGTGTAATAATCTGGGCCAGTGTAATCCACGCGTGGTTTATGAGCCAGTACAAGATCGAAGCGGCAACCGGGCAGCATATCGGCGACCGCAAAGAGCAGCAAGACCGGGTTGCCCTATTCGGTGCCCCCAAGGCGCCCGGCTACATGATGGCGGTGCTGGCCGACGGCATGGGCGGCCTGACCGGTGGCGCGATCGCAGCCGACCAAGTCATCCACACGGCACGCCAGGCATTTGACAACTTCTCGCCCGGTTCAGAAGAGCTCGAACCGATGCTGCGCGCGATTGCCCAGGATGCCCACACCATCATCAACCTGTCCGGCATTTCTTCAGAAAAGGAACCGCACAGCACCTTGGTCGTGCTGGTGCTTACGCCGGCGCGCGAAGCAGTATGGGCGCATGTGGGCGACTCGCGGCTCTACCGTTTCGACGGGCCCAATCCTGCCGACCGTACCGTCGACCACTCATTTGTCGAGCGCATGGTCCGCGAAGGCAAGCTCACGCCGGAACAGGCACGCAGTCATAAGCTTTCCAACCTGTTGTCCAATGTGCTGGGACCGACGACGACCAAGCTTGAAGTCAGCATCGGTCGCCACGCCGGACTGAAGCCGGGCGACAGCTTCCTGCTTTGCAGCGATGGCCTGTGGGCTTATTTCGAAGATCGCGAACTGGGCGCGGCGATTGCAATGAATTCCGCACGCGAAGCGTCTGAACTGCTGGTGCGCAAAACGCGTGAGCGCTCACAAGGCAGCGGCGCTGACAATTGCACGCTGGCGGTCGTAAAGCTATTGCCGCCGGAGCCGCAAAAGAAAGCCTTTTCAGCCGAGAAGATGAAGCGCGCAATCTAGCGCGGTTCATCAGGCTGTTCCAACTTCATTGCTCCCTCGTCTCCCCTCGGAAGGGAGCGAGTTTTCAGGCTCCTGCATAGTCCATCGAAGCTACGGTATCCCCTCCCTTTCAAGGGGAGGGTTAGGGTGGGGATGGGGTCAGCGCACCTCTGAAGTGTCGCCTCTGCAGGGTCGCCTCTGCCGCTCGGCAGAGCAGGTATCAACACACCCCTGCAACACCATCCCCGCCACCGACACACACTATTTCGTGCCTTCCCGCTGACGCTGTTCGCTGGCAAGCCGCTTGCGCTCCAGCGCCGCTTCCCTGGTCTTGATTTCCTGTTCCCGGTCGCGCGCATCACGCTCATCGTCGGCACGGCGTTGTGCCAGCGCCTCGTCCCGGCGCGTGGCCTTGTCGCGCCGTAGCCAGGCTTGTGCTGCAACCTCGGTGTCGCGCAAGCGGGTAAGCGTCGCGCGGCGACGGTCGGTTGCGGAATCCAGGCAGGCAGTAGTCAGGAATTTCCTGAAACATGCGCTGCGCTCGGCCTGGTAGGCGCGCTCGACCTTGTCTGTTTCCACCTGGACCGCCTCGATCGCCTGGCGCGCTTGTTCGGGCGAAGCAAATACAGGTGCGCCTTCCGTGCCGGCTTGAGGCGAGGGATTGGCGCTGGCCTGGGCCTGGGCGGCAAGCGATGCCCCTGCCAGCAGGGCGGCCGCGGCCAGCAAGCGCAGCAGGGTGGGCATCGTCGGGCGGGTCATGGTCCTTGTCCTTTGCAGCGGCATTGGTTCAGGTTTTTCGGTGCAGCCTTGTTTCGCCGCCGCATGCATTCGCGATATTGTCCCAGCCCTCTGCGCGCTAGGAGATGGATTGCGCAACGTCGCGCCTTTCGCTTTCCATGTATTCACGCGACTGCATCTCGATGATGCGCGACACAGTGCGGTGAAATTCATTGGCCAGCATGCCCTCAGTGTAGAGGGCGTCGGGCGGGACCGCGGCCGACATCAGCAGCTTCACTTTGTGATCGTATAGTACGTCGATCAGCCAGGTAAAGCGACGTGCCTCGGAGGACATCGAGGCCGACATTTGCGGCGTGTCCGACAGGATCACCGTATGGAACCGGCTGGCGATTTCGAGGTAGTCGTTTTGCGAACGCGGTCCGCCGCACAATGTCGCGAAATCGAACCAGATCACCCCGCCGGCCCGGCGCAGGCAGCGGATTTCGCGCGATTCGATATGGATGCGCGGGTCTTCCTCCACCGTGTCGGCGAGTGCGACGAAAGCGGCGCGCAGCGCATTGTCGGCGGCTTGGCTGATGGGCGAGTGATACGCCGATACTTGCTCCAGCGTGCGCTTGCGGTAGTCGACGCCGGCATCCACATTCAATATATCCAGCTTGTCGTTCAATAGCGCAATCGCGGGCAGGATGCGATCGCGGTGCAAGCCATGCGGATAAAGGTCTTCAGGACGGTAATTCGACGTGATGACAAAGCTGACGCCATTGTCGAACAGGGCGCGGAACAGGTTGTACAGGATCATTGCATCCGCGATGTCGGACACATGGAATTCGTCGAAGCAGATCAGCCTGTGCTTGCGTGCAATCAGCCGCGCCACTTCATTGAGCGGGTCGGCCACGCCCTTCAATTCATCAAGCTGGCGGTGCACGCCGCGCATGAATTCATGGAAATGCAGGCGCGTCTTGCGCACCAGCGGCACCACGAGGTAGAAGCTATCCATCAGGAAGGATTTGCCGCGCCCGACGCCGCCCCACATGTAGAGGCCGCGCGGCACTTCCGGCCGGTTGATCAGGCGCAGCAGTTTGTTGGAACGGCGCGATTTGTATTCCAGCCATTCGTCATAGCAGCGTTGCAGCCGCTCGACTGCCTGCAATTGCGCTTCGTCGCTCGAATAGCCGCGCGCTTCAAGTGCCTGCGCGTAATACTGCCTGACATCTGGTTTTTCCAAGCTAGTCCCTGTGGCGGCTGGCGCCCGCTCTTCGATTTTCGTTGGCCGCACTACTTGCCGGCCCTGCCATGATGGCCGCCCGCCTTCCCGCGAGCCCCCTGCTGCCCCTGCTGCCCCTGCCCTATTCCGCCGCGCGCCTGCCTGGTGCGTGGCGGATGGTCGCGCTTACTGCGGATTCATTTCCACCACGATGCGCGGCGGATAGCCACCTGCACTTGCGCCGCCCGTGCCGCCGATGGGCAGGTTGAAACCAAAGCCCACACCCACGCCGCCGCTGCCGCCGCCCACCCCCACGCCCACATTGGGATAGCCGCCCCCGCCAACCCCGCTATAGGGGCCGGGCCGGTACAGGACTTCAGAGCTGCGATAGCCTGGCTTGCTGCAACTGACGCGCAAGTCGCCGGCCGGCGCGCCGGTCTGCAGCGTGGCAGGCGCGGTGAAGTCCCAGCGCCCGGCAGCATTGGCTGCCACGCATTGGGCGCCGGCCACGGCCTGGCCCTGGCTCACTGCAAGGATTTCCACATTGCCGCTACCAGCCTGGTTTGCCGGATTGCTTGCGCAGCCCGCAAGCAGCAATGCCGTCGTCAACAGGTGCAAGCCACGCATGCCATGCCTTTCGCTTTGAGGTCCACGCCAGCCACGGCTGGCAAACAGTCGCGACCTTCCGGCCGCGACACGCGCCATCAAAAGTTGAGCGCCCGCTTATCCACTGCAAGCGCCGCTTCCTTGGTCGCCTCGGACAGCGAGGGGTGGGCATGGCAAATGCGCGCAATGTCTTCGGACGAAGCGCGGAATTCCATCGCCACCACTGCTTCGGAAATCAGTTCCGACGCCATCGGCCCGATGATGTGCACGCCAAGGATTTCATCCGTTTTTGCGTCAGCAAGCATTTTGACCATGCCTGACGTATCGCCCAGCGCGCGCGCCCGCCCGTTGGCAAGGAAGGGGAAGCTGCCGGCTTTGTAAGCCACGCCATCGGCCTTCAGTTGCTGCTCGGTGCGCCCGACCCAGGCAATTTCCGGAGATGTATATATGACCCAGGGAATTGTATTGAAGTTCACATGCCCATGTTGACCGGCAATGCGCTCGGCAACTGCGACGCCCTCTTCCTCTGCCTTGTGGGCCAGCATCGGCCCGCGCACCACGTCGCCCACGGCCCAGACGTTGGGCAGGCTGCTGCGGCAATCCGCATCGACGGCGACAAAACCGCGTTCATCAAGCTTGAGTCCGACTGCTTCCGCATTCAATCCGCGCGTGTTGGGGATGCGGCCAATCGAGACGATCAGCTTGTCGAACACGGCTTTTTGCGCCGCGCCCTTGTCGTCGGTGTAATCGACGCTGACTTCGCTGCCGGAATTGGTGATGGCGCCAATCTTCACCCCGAGCGAAATCGCCAGGCCCTGCTTGGTGAAAAGCTTGAAGGCTTCCTTGGCGATCTGCTCGTCGACCGCACCCAGGAAAGTGGGGAGCGCTTCCAGCACCGTCACTTGGGCGCCAAGGCGGCGCCAGACGCTGCCCATCTCCAGGCCGATGACGCCGGCGCCAATCACGCCCAGGCGCTTGGGCACGTCGCCGATGGCCAGCGCGCCGGTATTGGACAACACGGTTTTTTCATCGAAATCCGCGCCCGGCAAGGCGCGCGCGCTGGAACCGGTGGCAACGATCACATGCTTGGCCACCAGGGTTTCAGAGGCTGTGCCGCTGACGCTGATTTCATAGCCGCCCTCGACCGCCCGCGTGAAAGCACCGAGGCCGTGAAAGAAGGTGACCTTGTTCTTCTTGAACAGGTAAAGGATGCCGTCATTGTTTTGTTTGACGACGGTGTCCTTGCGCGCCAGCATTTTGCCGACGTTCATTTCCATGCCCTTGATGCTGATGCCGTGGTCGGCAAACGTATGGCTGGCATGGTCGAAATTTTCGGATGACTGCAGCAAGGCCTTGGACGGGATGCAGCCGACGTTGGTGCAGGTGCCGCCCGGCGCGGGACCGCCCTTGTCGTTCTTCCAGTCGTCGATGCAAGCGGTTGAAAGGCCGAGCTGGGCTGCGCGGATGGCGGCGACATAGCCGCCAGGGCCGCCGCCGATGACGACGACGTCAAAATTCTTGGACATGTTGTTTTCCTTGTGATCGATTCAGGTTGCGCCAGGCGCAGGCGGCGGGCAGGGCGAGCGTGCTTGCGCCCTCCCCGCATCCTGTGTGCCGCGGCGCCTGCTTACAGTTCCAGCAGCAGGCGTGCCGGATCTTCCAGCGCTTCCTTCATCGCCACCAGGCCCAGCACTGCTTCGCGGCCGTCGATGATGCGATGGTCATACGACAGCGCCAGGTAATTGATTGGGCGGATCACGATCTGGCCGTCCTCCACCACCGGACGCTCCTTGGTTGCATGCACGCCGAGGATGGCCGATTGCGGCGGGTTGATGATCGGGGTCGACAGCATCGAGCCGAACACGCCGCCATTGGAGATCGAGAACGTGCCGCCGGTAAGCTCTTCCAGCGTCAGCTTGCCATCCTTGGCCTTGGTGCCGAATTCGCCGATCTTCTTTTCAATGTCGGCAATCGTCATCTGGTCGCAGTTACGCAGGATGGGCACGACCAGGCCGCGCGGCGATCCGACGGCAATGCCGATGTCGAAATAACCGTGGTAGACGATGTCAGTGCCATCCACCGAGGCATTGATGACCGGATATTTCTTCAGCGCTGCGACCGCAGCCTTGACGAAAAACGACATGAAGCCGAGCTTGACGCCATGCTCCTTCTCGAACCGGTCCTTGTACTTGTTGCGCAGGTCCATCACCGGCTTCATGTTGACTTCATTGAAGGTGGTCAGGATGGCGTTGGTCGACTGCGATTGCAGCAGGCGCTCGGCGATGCGGGCGCGCAGGCGGCTCATCGGCACCCGCTCTTCCGGCCGGTCGCCGAGGTTGATGGCGGGAGCGGCCACCGCTTGCAGCGCCGGGCGCGCAGCGGGCGCAGACGGGGCCGAAGGCGCCGCGGGCGCCGCGGCTGGCCTGGCTTGCACCGCACCGATGACGTCGCCCTTGGTCACGCGGCCGTCACGGCCGGTGCCAGCAACCTGGCTGGCGCTCATGTTGTTTTCGGCCAGCATCTTGGCGGCGGCCGGCATGGCGATACCGGCTGCAACGGTTGAGGCCGGCGCAGCTGCTGTGGTAGCTGCTGCCGCAGCTGGCGCGGCGGCCGGCGCCTGCGCAGCAGCAGGCGCGGCGGCGGCCGGGGCGGCAGCGCCAGCCACGGCTTCCGTATCGATGCGGGCAATGATTTCACCAGCCACGACGGTGCTGCCGTCGGGTTTCAACACTTCAGTGATGACGCCTGATGCGGGCGCCGGCAACTCGAGCACGACCTTGTCGGTTTCAATGTCGATCAGGTTTTCATCGCGGGTGACGGCCTGGCCGGGCTTTTTATGCCATTGCAACAGCGTGGCTTCAGCCACCGACTCCGACAGCTGGGGAACTTGCACATCAAGAATTGCCATATAACTCTCCGATTCGAATTGTTCCTGCGGCGCGCCGGCTTCCGGCGCGCCGCAGCGTGTTTACTTGGTCAGGACGAAGCCCTTGAGCTTCGAGAATGCAGCGTCGAGCAAGGCTTTTTGCTGGGCATAGTGCTTGTCGTAATAGCCCACCGCCGGCGATGCGCTGGCGGGACGGCCGGCATAGGCCATCTTTTGCCCGTCCTCCAGGTTTTCGAAGATGTTGTGCTGGATCTGGAACCATGGACCCTGGTTTTGCGGCTCATCCTGGGCCCACACCAGTTCGGTGAAATTGGGGAATTTCTTCAGTTCGGCAGCGACAGCCTTGTGCGGGAACGGATACAGCTGTTCCAGGCGGATGATGGCGACATCGCTGGCGCCGCGATCCTTGCGCGCGCCCACCAGGTCGTAATACACCTTGCCGGAGCAGGCGATGACGCGCTTGACCTTCTTCGCATCGATCTTGTCATCCACTTCGCCGATGACGGTCTGGAAGCTGCCCTTGGCCAGTTCTGCCAGGGAAGAACCGGCCTCCTTGTTGCGCAGCAGCGACTTGGGCGTGAAGATGATCAGTGGCTTCCTGAACAGGCGGATCATCTGGCGCCGCAGCAGGTGGAAGATCTGGGCCGCCGTCGTCGGCTGGATCACTTGCATGTTGTTGTCGGCGCACAGCTGCAGGAAACGCTCAATGCGTGCCGACGAGTGTTCCGGTCCCTGCCCTTCATAGCCGTGCGGCAGCATCATCGCCAGGCCGGAGGCGCGGCCCCATTTCACTTCGCCGGAGCTGATGAACTGGTCGATCACGACTTGCGCGCCATTGGCGAAGTCGCCGAATTGCGCTTCCCAGATCGTCAGCGTGTTTGGCTCGGCGGTCGAAAAGCCATATTCGAAAGCCAGCACGGCTTCCTCGGACAGCACCGAGTCGATCACCGTGAACGGCGCCTGTTGTTCGGAAATGTTTTGCAGCGGGATATAGCTGCCCTGGTCCCAGCGCTCGCGGTTCTGGTCATGCAGCACCGAATGGCGATGCACGAAGGTGCCGCGCCCGGCATCCTGGCCCGTCAGGCGCACTGCATAGCCCGAGGACAGCAGCGAAGCCAGCGCCAGGTGTTCGCCCATGCCCCAATCCAGGTTCATGTCGCCGCGGCCCATGGCGGCACGGTCAGCCAGCACTTTTTCCACCAGCGAATGCGGCTTGAAGCCCTCCGGCACGGTCGTGATGCGGCCCGCCAGGCGCTTCAGCTCCGCCAGCGGCACCGCGGTGTCAGCGGCATCGGTCCATTTGCGGTTCAGGAAGGGCATCCAGTCGACCGCGTACTTGCTCTTGAAGTTGGAGATGACCGGATCCACGGTGTGGCGGCCGGCATCCATCGCATCGCGGAATGCCTTGACCATTTCCTCGCCCTCACCCTTGCCGATTGCGCCTTGTGCTTCCAGCTTGTCGGCATACAGGCGGCGGGTGCCGGGATGCTTGGCGATCTTCTTGTACATCAGCGGCTGCGTCAGCGCCGGCGTGTCTTGCTCGTTGTGGCCGAGCTTGCGGAAGCAAACGATGTCGACCACGATGTCCTTCTTGAACTCCATCCGGTAGTCCATCGCGATTTGCGAAGCCAGCACCACGGCTTCGGCATCATCGCCATTCACGTGCAGCACCGGCGCCTCGATCATCTTGACCACGTCCGAGCAGTACAGCGTCGAGTGCGAGTCGCGCGGGTCGGAGGTGGTGAAGCCGATCTGGTTGTTGATCACGATATGCACGGTGCCGCCGGTGCCATAGCCGCGGGTCTGGGCCAGGTTCAGCGTTTCCATCACCACGCCCTGGCCCGCGAATGCGGCGTCGCCGTGGACCAGGATCGGCAGCACTTGCGAACCATCCTTGTCGCCACGGCGTTCCATGCGCGCCTTGACCGAGCCTTCCACCACCGGGTTCACGATTTCCAGGTGCGAAGGATTGAAGGCCAGCGACAGGTGGACCGGGCCGCCCGAGGTGGTGATGTCGGATGAAAAGCCCTGGTGGTATTTGACGTCGCCGGCGGGCAGGTCGTCTGCATGCCGACCTTCGAATTCGGCGAACAGGTCTTGCGGCATCTTGCCCAGGGTGTTGACCAGCACGTTCAGGCGGCCACGGTGGGCCATGCCAATCACGATTTCCTGCACGCCGAGGGCGCCGGCGCGCTGTATGGTTTCATCCAGCGACGCGATGAAGCTTTCGCCGCCTTCCAGTGAAAAGCGCTTCTGGCCGACGTATTTCGTGTGCAGGTAGCGTTCCAGGCCTTCGGCCGCAGTCAGGCGTTCGAGGATGTGTTTCTTTTTCTCGGGGCTGAAGGTGGCGCTGGCGCGGGTCGATTCCAGCCTTTCCTGCAGCCAGCGCTTCTGCGTCGGGTCGGTCACGTACATGAATTCGGCGCCGATGCTGCGGCAGTAGGTGTCGCGCAACGCATTCAGCAGGTCGCGCAAGGTCGCGGTTTCGCTGCCAAAGTAGGTATTGCTGATGTTGAACACGATGTCCATGTCGGCATCGGTGAACCCGTAAAAGGCGGGTTCGAGTTCAGGAATGGCCGGACGCTCCTGGCGTTGCAGCGGATCGAGGTTGGCCCAACGGTTGCCCAGGAAGCGATGTGCGCCGACCAGCTGCGTGGCGGCCACGCGCTTGCGGCCCATTTCAACATCGGCGCTGGCAGTGACGGTGCGGATCGGGCCTTGCTTGGCACGCTCGGCAAAGGAGGCGATGACGGGTGCATGCGCGACGTCGGGACGGCTGCTGCCATCGACCGCGGGTACGTGCTGCATGGCGTCGAAATAGGCGCGCCAGTTGTCGGGAACGGAACCCGGATTGTTGAGATAAGCCTCGTACAGTTCTTCAACGTACGGTGCGTTACCTCCAAACAGATACGAGTTGGAGAAGGAGTTCTGCATCATCTTTGCTCACCTTTCTTCGCGCTTCGCGAAGTTAGCGGGTTCATGAACCTTCCGCGACACGGCCTGACCGGTTAGCGGATTGCATATCAAGTTGTGGGGAAGGACCGGGTATTGCGATATGGGACAAGTTAATCGGGCGGGGTGAACCAACCGGAAAGACTGAACAGCCACACCTTGCAAATGACATCGGCGGCGCGGACTTCAATGGCGAAGAAGCTCACAGCACAACCGGTGTTTCACAGCCGCGAAGCATAGCACAACGTCACTGTGACGGAACCTGCGGCCACCCTTTATTTGTGTCGCCAAGTGACAGCATTGACACAAAACCAGGGCGCGCCGGCAACCCGATTTACCGTTGGGCGGTACCCGGCATGCGCAACTGCCAATCTGGCAAGCGCGAATACGATCAGCGGACGAAGAAGGGAATCCAGACGCCAGCTGCAGCAATCAGCGCGGGCCCTTCGCTCGCATCCACTACTCTCTGATCTAGATCATGGGCATGACGCCAACAAGCCAAGGGCAGCTGTGACCTAGTCAATTTTTTACGGACCCCATGATGAACACTAGCATTACAGCTTACCGGCCCGGACCGGCCCAAGGCACTTGGGCAGACCTGCCAGAGGATCTGCTTAAACAGGCGGTGCTGCGCATACGCGCGCCGCGGACCGTGCGCGCTTTGGCATGCGTCAGCCGCGATTTCCGGCGCTTGCTATCGGAAACGACTGAACCGCTGCTTCGTTCAGTGCAGCCGGAATCGAGCGCCGAACGCCTGCTATGGGCAAGCTGGGTACTGCAGACCTGGGGCAGCCTGGTGGCAGCGCCAGCCTGGTGCAGCTTTGCCCAGTCACAGGATGCCCGGATGCTGCATTTCCTCGTCTTCGATCCATCGCTGCGCCTCAAATGCACGCCAATTGGTGCTGAAGCCGACAGGCAGCTGACCCAGTCGGATTTCCCCTCATTGCTGGCACAAATGCAGTCGGCATTTTGCGAAGCTTCCTGTCCGGCGCCAGTGGCGGCGAGCCTGGTCGCGGGCATGCTGGCATGGGGGCAAGTCGTGCGCGAGCGCGCACTCAACCCGGCTAGTCCGGGCTCGACCCGCACCCCGCCCGCGGAGGAACCTTTCACTAATCACAACCTGGAGAAACTGCTTCGCAGCCTGCGCCGGGATGCGCGCCAGGTCGTCCTGACACGGCTGTACCAGCAGGGAAATTTGCGCCACCTGGAAAGATTCGGGGAAGCAGTCTTGCAAAGCTGTATCGATTTTGCGCAACACCTGCAGCCAAGCAGCGACATCGACATCCGCAGCTGGCTACTGGACTTGCTGGGATCGGTGATACGCGCCGCGGCCGCGCGCCCCGGCGAGAAGGCAATACCGATAGCGGTGGCTAACGCCGGCCATTTCATGCGCCTGGTGCCAGACCCGCTGCAGCCGGGCGGCTCCCGGGCTTGCGCCTGGCTGCTGGAACTGACCCGCGGCATACGGGAGAACGACGACAAAACTTACCGCGACCTGTGCGCCCACCTGCGTCAGGCGGCCAAGGAAAACTGGCCACATCTCGGGGAAGATGACCTGGCGCGACTGACCGGTATCCCGCCGCGATCCGCCACTTGATGACCGCTGCCTGGCCTGCAGACACAAAAAAGGCTGCCGCGGCAGCCTTTTTATTGCTTGCAGACGTGATCAGGCGCGCTTGGCCATCGGCGGCACTTCGCGACGCGTGGCGCCAACATACAACTGGCGCGGCCGGCCAATCTTTTGCTCAGGGTCGGAAATCATTTCATTCCACTGTGCAATCCAGCCCACCGTACGCGCCATCGCAAAGATACCGGTGAACAGGGAAACCGGAATGCCAAGCGCCGATTGCACGATGCCGGAATAGAAGTCGACGTTCGGATAGAGCTTGCGGCTGACGAAGTACTCGTCTTCCAGCGCGACTTTTTCCAGCGCCATGGCCAGCTTGAACAGCGGGTCGTTTTGCAGGCCCAGTTCAGCCAGCACTTCATGGCAGGTTTCGCGCATCAGCTTGGCGCGCGGATCATAGTTCTTGTAGACGCGGTGCCCAAAGCCCATCAGCTTGACGCCCGAATTCTTGTCTTTGACCTGCTTGACGAATTCGCCGATCTTGTCGACCGAACCGATCTCGCGCAGCATGTTGAGCGCCGCTTCATTGGCGCCGCCATGTGCCGGGCCCCACAGGCAGGCGATGCCAGCCGCGATACAGGCGAAAGGATTGGCGCCCGAGGAACCAGCCAGGCGCACGGTCGAGGTCGATGCATTCTGCTCGTGGTCGGCATGCAGGATCAAAATTCGGTCCAGCGCGCGCACCAGTACGTCGTTCACCTTGTACGGCGCACACGGCGTGGAAAACATCATGCGCATGAAATTGGCGCTGTACGACAAATCGTTCTGCGGATAGACGAAAGGCTGGCCCACAGAATATTTGTACGCCATCGCGACGAGGGTCGGCATCTTGGCGATCAGGCGGATGGCCGACACTTCACGGTGATGCGGATCGTTGATATCCAGCGAGTCATGATAGAACGAGGCCAGCGCGCCTACCGTGCCCACCAGCACCGACATCGGGTGCGCGTCACGCCGGAAACCGCGGAAGAAGAACTGCATCTGCTCGTGCACCATCGTGTGGTTGGTCACGGTGTTGACGAACTTGTCTTTCTGGCCCTGGTTGGGCAGCTCGCCGTTGAGCAACAGGTAGCAGGTTTCGAGGAAGTCGCAGTTCACCGCCAGCTGCTCGATCGGGTAGCCGCGGTACAGCAGCTCGCCCTTGTCGCCATCGATATAGGTGATCGACGAATTGCAGGCTGCCGTCGACAGGAACCCAGGGTCATAGGTGAATTTATCCGTGCTGGCGTACAGCTTGCGGATATCCACGACATCGGGACCGATCGTCCCTTTGTAGACCGGAAATTCCACTGAGGGCGTACCGTCGGTAAATGACAGCGTGGCTTTGGCGTCAGAGGTGTTCATGGATCTTCCTTATTTCTTGTAGTAAGCGGCAATACAACAATTTGTTTTTCGCGGCCGGTTCATGCAGCGCTGCGCCGACGGCAGCTCAGGCAACCCGCAGCCGGGACAGCATGGCGTGGACATGCGGCAAATCGGCTTCGCCCTGTGGTTCCGTGCGGCCCAGCAGCAGGGCCATCAAGTCATTGTCCGATAAATCGAGCAGGCGAGTGAAGGCGTCCACTTCCTCGTCCGTCAGGCCGGCCTCATTGGCATCCAGGAAGCGGGTCAGGATCAAGTCGTTTTCCAGCAAGCCGCGCCGGCTGCGCCAGCGCAGGCGGGCGCGGCGTGCGGGATCGGTTTGGTGGGACTGCGACATGGGGCGGAACCGGAATGTGAGCTGCCAGGCGGGCCTGGAAAACAGGGCCGGCAAAGGCCCCGCCGTGAAACAAGCTGTTAAAAGATTAAACCGCGCGCCGCACCAGGAGTTCCTTGATCTTGCCGATGGCACGCGTCGGGTTCAATCCTTTCGGGCAGACGTCGACACAATTCATGATCGAATGGCAGCGGAACAGGCGATACGGGTCTTCGAGGTTGTCCAGGCGCTGGCCGGTGGCTTCGTCGCGGCTGTCGGCGATGAAGCGGTAGGCTTGCAGCAGGCCGGCCGGCCCGACGAACTTGTCCGGGTTCCACCAGAAGGACGGGCAGGACGTCGAGCAGCAGGCGCACAGTATGCACTCATACAGGCCGTCGAGTTCTTCGCGCGCGGCCGGCGATTGCAGGCGCTCTTTTTCCGGCGGGATCGAATTATTGATCAGGAAGGGCTTGATCGAATGGTACTGCTTGAAGAAATTGGTCATGTCCACGATCAGGTCGCGGATGACGGGCAAGCCCGGCAGCGGCCGCAACACGATCGGCTCCGACAATTCATTCAGGTTTGTCGTGCAGGCCAGGCCATTCTTGCCATTGATGTTCATTGCGTCTGAACCGCACACGCCTTCGCGGCAGGAGCGGCGCAGCGCCAGTGAATCGTCGACGTCGGACTTGATGCGCTGCAGGGCGTCGAGCAGCATCTTGTCGGTGTCTTGCAGCGTCACCGTCAAGTCCTGCATGTAGGGCTTGGCGTCCTTGTCCGGATCGTAGCGGTAGATCTGGAATTTGAGCGTGCGTGCCATGTTTCAGTCTCTTAAAAAGTGCGTGCTTTGGGCTTGAAGGTTTCCACCGACAGCGGCTTGACGATCACAGGCTTGTAGTCGAGGCGGTTGCCTTCAGAGAAAAACAGCGTGTGCTTCATCCAGTTTTCATCGTCGCGCTTTTCAAAGTCGCGGTGGGCATGGGCGCCGCGCGATTCCTTGCGGGCAGCGGCCGAAACGATGGTGGCCTTCGCGGTTTCAATCAGGTTGTCGAGTTCGAGCGCTTCGACGCGCGCGGTGTTGAACACCTTGGACTTGTCCTTGAACGACACATGCTTGCGCCGCTCGTCGAGTTCCATGATGGCCTTGACGCCGCCATCGAGCAATTCCTGGGTGCGGAACACGCCGCAATAGTGCTGCATCGCCTGGCGGATGCCGTTGGCCACATCCTGCACGCGTTCAGAACCGGTGCTATTTTCCAGGTGGTCCAGGCGCGACATCGCGCGGTCGGCGGCATCTGCCGGCAGCGGCTTGTGGCTCTTCTGTTTCAGGTTGCTGGCGACGATATGGTTGCCGGCGGCGCGGCCGAATACCAGCAAGTCGAGCAGCGAGTTGGTGCCCAGGCGGTTGGCGCCATGCACCGATACGCAGGCGCATTCGCCGATGGCGTACATGCCATTGACGATCTCGTTCGGATTGCCATTGTTGGGCGCGACCACCTGGCCATGAATATTCGTCGGTATGCCGCCCATCTGGTAATGGATGGTCGGCACCACCGGTATCGGCTCGCGCGTAGCGTCGACGTTGGCAAACTTGTGGCCGATTTCAAGGATGGATGGCAGGCGCTTCTTGATCGTGTCGGCGCCGATATGGCGCAGGTCGAGCAGCACGTAATCCTTGTTCGGACCGCAGCCGCGGCCTTCCTTGATTTCCTGGTCCATCGAACGCGACACGAAGTCGCGCGGCGCCAGGTCTTTCAGCGTCGGCGCATAACGCTCCATGAAGCGCTCGCCATTGCTGTTGACCAGGATGCCGCCTTCGCCGCGCACGCCTTCCGTGATCAGCACGCCGGCACCGGCAACGCCGGTTGGGTGGAACTGCCAGAACTCCATGTCTTCCAGCGGCAGGCCGGCGCGCGCCGCCATGCCCATGCCGTCGCCGGTATTGATGAAGGCATTGGTCGAGGCAGCCCAGATGCGGCCCGCGCCACCGGTGGCAAAGAGCGTCGTCTTGGCTTCCAGGATCATGACTTCGCCGGTTTCCATTTCCAGTGCCACCACGCCCAGCACGTCGCCGTCGGCGTCGCGGATCAGGTCGATCGCCATCCACTCGACGAAGAAATGGGTGCGCGCCTGCACATTGCGCTGGTATAGCGTGTGCAGCATCGCGTGGCCAGTGCGGTCGGCTGCGGCACAGGCGCGTTGCACCGGCTTTTCACCGAAGTTCGCGGTATGGCCGCCGAAGGGGCGCTGGTAGATCGTGCCGTCGGGATTGCGGTCGAAAGGCATGCCGAAATGCTCGAGCTCGTACACCACCTTCGGCGCTTCGCGGCACATGAATTCGATCGCGTCCTGGTCGCCCAGGTAGTCGCTGCCCTTGACGGTGTCAAACATGTGCCAGTACCAGCTGTCTTCACTCATATTGCCCAGCGAAGCGCCAATACCGCCCTGGGCGGCGACAGTATGCGAGCGGGTCGGGAAAACCTTGGACAGGACGGCGACGTTGAGGCCGGCTTCAGCCAGTTGCAGCGAGGCGCGCATGCCGGAGCCGCCGGCGCCGATGATAACTGCGTCGAAGCGACGCACGGGAAGGGATGTTTTGATTGCCGCCACGATTAGACTTTCCACAAAATCTGTGCCGCCCAGCCGGCACATCCGACCAGCCACGCGATCGTGGCCCCCTGAAGCAGCAGCCGCAGCGCGACCGGCTTCACATAATCCATCCAGACGTTACGCATGCCGACCCAGGCGTGATAGAACAGGCTGATCAGCGTCACGAAGGTGAAGAGCTTGAACCACTGCGCAGCGAACAGGCCGGCCCAGGATTCATAGCTGGCCGGGCCCGAAAACAGGAAGGCGACCAGGAGCACCAGGGTGTAGAGCGCCATCAGGATGGCAGTGACGCGCTGCGCCAGCCAGTCGGCCGTGCCGTAGTGGGCGCCAACGACGAGGCGGCGCGGTCCGATGTTGTCAGGTGTGTCGGCCATTCAGAATGCTCCAAACAATTTCAGTGCGACTACTCCGGTCAGGACCAGGCTGACCACCAGCAAGACCAGCGACCAAGTGTTGGCTGCCTCCTTGGTCAGCCCGACATGCATATCCAGGAAAAGGTGGCGCAGGCCGGCGCAGAAGTGGTGCAGATAAGCCCAGGCAAGAGCCAGCACGACCAGTTTTGCAAAAGGATGCGCCAGCACGCCCTTGAATTTCTCAAAAGAGACTTCGGAAGTCAGGCTGTTATCGAGCAGGTAGAGGATGAAGGGGAGGAGCAAAAACATCAGCACGCCGCTCACGCGATGCAGGATCGATATGATGGCGGCCGGTGGCATCCGGTAACGCAGGATTTGCGTGACGTGAATGTTGCGGAACTGGGGTCGGTCCTTCTTCAGCGCTTCTGACATGCTAGCCTCTCGAAATCAAAACTTTGCAATTTTCGCTTATTTTTGTGCACCACACCAACTCTTATTCTGGTTAATCCGACATCGCGGGCGCCGGATGGTACCCTGCTTCGCCCCGGCCTGCTTGTGACGCCCAGCACCTTCCACATCAATCGCGCACTGCAGCGGCGGCTCAACTCAATTCATTTTCATAATGATGGCGTGCGGTCAGGTACAGGCCACGCCGCACTTCCACCGGCCTGTCGCCGTAGGTGTATGACACCCGCTCCACCGACAGCAGCGGCGTGCCGGCGGCAATGCCCAGCGCCTCGGCCGCCGCCGCATCGGCGCTGACGGCGCGAATGCGTTCGGTTGCGCGGATCATGCTGGTGCCGAATTCGGTTTCAAACAGGCCGTACATCGGCCCCTTGTATTCCACCAGGCGCTCCGTCGTCAGCCCCTTGAACAGGGCGCCGGGCAGCCACAGTTCGTCAAGGATCGTGGCTATGCCGTCGAAAGATTGCACGCGCTTGATGAAGATGACGGGGTCGCCGGTACGCAGGTCAAGCAGGCGCGCAACTTCCGCCGGCGCGCGCAGGCGCTTCACATCCAGCACGCGGTTTTCAGCCGGCTGCGGCTCGCCTTCGTCGGGCATCAGGCGCAGGAAACGGAACTGGGCGCGCGCCTCGTGATGCGTGGCGACGAAAGTGCCCTTGCCCTGGCGGCGCACGACCAGGTTCTCGGCCGACAATTCATCGATCGCCTTGCGCACCGTGCCCTGGCTGACTTTGAAGCGCGCCGCCAGTTCAACTTCGCTCGGTATGAGTTCGCCCGGCTTCCACTCGCCCGACTGCAGGCTCTGCGTGATCAGGGCCTTGATCTGCTGGTACAGCGGACTGAAGGTGGGGGAATTGCCGGGAACTGCGGGGCTGGCGCCAGCGGCTGAAACAGGGGGATGGGTCACATGCGGTGGGACTGCAGTCATGCTGGTCATTTCAACACAAAGGCCGTTTGCCGTCCAGAAAAACCTTGGTCATAATATGTCTTATATAAGACATAAGATGGCCGTTGACATGGCGCTTCACCAAGCCTACACTCCGCGGCAACATTCCCGGGCGGCCACGCGCGTCGCAGGCGGCCGGGCACAATCGATACTGCCCTTCACGACGCATTCAGGCTGACGCGACATGCTTTCACCGGTATCATTATCCGTCCCCGCGGACAGGCATATCCTGCTACCGGCTCTCATCCTCACCGCAATCATCGCAACGCCGACCGACATCCTCATTACCCACACCACCTTGGAGATTCAACATGGCTAAAGCCCCCCTGCGCGTGGCCGTCACCGGCGCCGCCGGCCAGATCGGTTACTCCCTGCTTTTCCGCATCGCCAATGGCGACATGCTGGGCCGGGACCAGCCCGTGATCCTGCAATTGCTGGAGATACCGGACGAGAAAGCGCAGAAGGCCTTGAAAGGCGTGATGATGGAAGTCGATGATTGCGCCTTCCCGCTGCTGGCCGGCATGAGCGCGCACAGCGACCCGATGACTGCATTCAAGGATGCCGACGTGGCCCTGCTGGTTGGCGCCCGTCCCCGCGGCCCGGGCATGGAGCGCAAGGACCTGCTTGAAGCCAATGCGCAAATCTTCACGGTGCAGGGCAAGGCGCTCGACGCCGTGGCCAGCCGCAACGTCAAAGTGCTGGTGGTGGGCAATCCAGCCAACACCAACGCTTATATCGCGATGAAATCGGCGCCCGGTTTGCCGCCGAAAAACTTCACCGCCATGCTGCGCCTGGACCATAACCGCGCGCTGTCGCAAGTCGCCGGGAAAATCGGCAAGCCGGTGACCTCCATCGAAAAGCTGTGCGTATGGGGCAACCACTCGCCCACGATGTACCCGGACTACCGCTTCGCCACCGCTGATGGCAAGCCGGTCAAGCAATTGATCAATGACGATGTCTGGAACCGCGACGTGTTCCTGCCCACGGTGGGCAAGCGCGGCGCCGCCATCATCGAAGCGCGCGGCCTGTCCTCTGCAGCATCGGCCGCCAATGCCGCCATCGACCATGTGCGCGACTGGCTCTTGGGCACCAATGGCAAATGGACGACGATGGGTATTCCGTCTGACGGCTCCTATGGCATACCCGAAGGCACGATGTTCGGCTATCCAGTCACGACCGAAAACGGCGAATACAAGATTGTGCAAGGCCTGGAAATCGACGCCTTCTCGCAAGAACGCATCAACCTGACGCTCAAGGAGCTGATGGACGAGCGCGAAGGCGTGAAGCACCTGGTCGGCTAACACCACACCGGCTGCCGGATGCGTCCGGCAGCCGCCAGGCGGGGGCGCAGTACGCGAGCGTCCCCGCCCGGCATTATCGATCCCGCCTTATCGATTCCGCCATGCACAGCCAGCACCAAGCGCAGTTCCCGACCATGCCCATGTCCGAGTCCTTCTTCCAGAGCCCGCTTGCCAGCCTGCTGGCGCGTTGCCTGCAACGCCTGGTGCAAGCGTTCTGCAAGAAGCACCCGACGCCGGCCACGACTTGCAGCGCCGGCGCATCATGCACTGCACTCACCGCTCTCATTCTCACGGCTCGTAACAAGACGACGGCAATGACCGACGCTGGCCAGCCGGCCTCACCTGGCGATTCACCAAGGAGACCCTCGCCCATGAAGTCATTACTGAACCTTGCCGTGCTCGGCGCCGCGCTTGCTGCATTCTCCGCTCCTGGCTTTGCCGCCGAGCCTACGGACAAGGCTGCGAAGGCTGACAAGCCCGCTGCCAAAGCTGCTGCAAAACCGGCCGCAAAGCCGGCTGCCAAGGCACAGAAGAAAGCCGCCAAGCCCGCCAGCGCAACCGGCGACGACGACAAGGATCTCGACGTCGCCAAATCGGTCGCAACCGAGATGCAATGCGCGCATGGCGACAAGGTCACGCTGTATGAAAACGGCGAAGACAACAGCCATATCGGCATGCGCTGGAAAAAACAGCTGGTGCGCATGCAGCGGGTCGAAACATCAACCGGCGCGGCGCGCTTTGAAAGCACGAGGCATGGCCTGGTCTGGATCGGCATTCCGGCCAAGGGCATGTTGCTCGATTCAAAGAAAGGCCAGCAACTTGCAAACGAATGCCGCAGCCCGGCGCAGTTGGCTGAGATGACCGCGCCCAAGGAAGCAGCCCAGCCCCAACTGTTGATGGAAGTGAAGAAGTAAGCCGCAGTCCGCAGCAGGGATTTGGGGAAGGCACTGAAGAAAAGCACAACATCCACAATTGTATTCACAGTAAAAATCAAGGAGAGGTCATGCCCCATAACATCCTCAAGACGCTGAAGGACTTCAAGGTCGGCTTAGGCACGGCGCAATACTATTCACTGCCAGCCCTGGGCAAAGCCCTGGGCGTGGACGTCAACCGCCTGCCGGTGTCGATCCGCATCGTGCTGGAATCGGTGCTGCGCAACTGCGATGGCAAAAAAGTGACGGAAGAGCATGTGCGCCAGGTCGCGAACTGGGCGCCGAATGCACCGCGCATCGACGAAATTCCCTTCGTCGTTGCGCGCGTGGTGCTGCAAGACTTCACAGGCGTGCCACTACTGGCTGACCTGGCTGCCATGCGCGGCGTCGCCGCCGGCATGGGCAAGAATCCGAAAAACATTGAACCGCTGGTGCCGGTTGACCTTGTGGTCGACCATTCGGTGCAGGTCGATTATTGGGGAAACAAAAAAGCGCTCGACCTGAACATGAAGCTGGAGTTCCAGCGCAACAATGAGCGCTACCAGTTCATGAAATGGGGCATGCAAGCCTTCGATACCTTTGGCGTGGTGCCACCCGGCTTTGGCATCGTGCACCAAGTCAACCTGGAATACCTGGCGCGCGGCGTGCACAACAAGGATGGCGTCTACTACTTCGATTCGCTGGTGGGCACCGACTCGCACACCACCATGATCAATGGCGTGGGCGTCGTGGCCTGGGGCGTGGGCGGCATCGAAGCTGAGGCCGGCATGCTGGGCCAGCCGGTGTACTTCCTGACGCCGGATGTGGTGGGCGTCAACCTGACCGGCCGCTTGCGTGAGGGCGTCACCGCAACCGACCTGGTGCTGACGATTACTGAATTGCTGCGGCGTGAAAAAGTGGTCGGCAAGTTTGTCGAATTCTTTGGCGAAGGCACGGAATTCCTGTCGCCCACCGACCGCGCCACCATCGGCAACATGGCGCCCGAATACGGCGCGACCATGGGCTTCTTCCCGGTGGACGAATCGACGATCGATTATTTCCGCGGCACCGGGCGCAGCAAGGCCGAGATCGACGCTTTCGAAAGCTATTTCCGCGCCCAGGGCATGTTTGGCGTGCCGCGCGAAGGCGACATTGACTACAGCACCGTGGTCACGCTCGACCTGGGCACGGTTGCGCCTTCGCTGGCCGGCCCCAAGCGCCCGCAGGACCGCATTGAAATCGGCAATGTGAAGTCCAACTTTTCCACCCTGTTTTCCAAGCCAGCGGCCGAAAACGGTTTCAACAAGAAAGCCGAAGACTTGCCGGTCGAGTATGAAACCGCGGACAAGGTCAAGGTCAGGAATGGCGACGTGCTGATTGCATCGATCACGTCCTGCACCAACACTTCCAACCCGAGCGTGCTGCTGGCCGCCGGCTTGCTGGCCAAGAAAGCGGTAGAAGCCGGCATGAAGGTGGCGCCGCACATCAAGACTTCGCTTGCCCCCGGCTCGCGCGTGGTCACCAAATACCTGGAAGCGGCAGGCCTTCTGCCCTACCTGGAAAAACTCGGCTTTGCCGTGACCTCGTATGGCTGCTCCACCTGCATCGGCAATTCCGGTGACCTGACCAACGAACTGAACGAAGCCATCGTCCAGAACGACATTGTGGCTGCTGCCGTCTTGTCGGGCAACCGCAATTTCGAAGCCCGCATCCATCCAAACATCCGCGCCAACTTCCTGGCGTCCCCACCGCTGGTGGTGGCTTATGCACTGGCCGGCACCATGCTCAAGGACTTGATGACGGAACCGGTCGGCAAGGGTCGCGGCGGACGCGACATCTTCCTCGGCGACATCTGGCCGACCAGCACCGAAGTCAACAAGCTGATGAAGTTTGCGCTCAATGCCCGCGTCTTCAAGGAAAACTATAGCGAGGTGAAGAGCAATCCTGGCAAGCTGTGGCAAGACATCAAGGGCGTGGCCAGCGGCGACGTCTACAACTGGCCTTCGTCCACCTATATCGCGGAACCGCCCTTCTTCCAGAATTTCGCCATGCAGCCGCAAGCCGCCGCCACCGGCATCACCGGCGCACGCGCGCTGGGCGTGTTTGGCGACTCGATCACGACCGACCACATTTCCCCGGCCGGCTCGATCAAGGAATCCAGCCCGGCCGGCCTCTGGCTCAAGGAGCATGGCGTGGCCAAGGCTGACTTCAATTCCTACGGCTCGCGCCGCGGCAACCATGAAGTCATGATGCGCGGCACCTTCGCCAACGTGCGCATCAAGAACCTGATGATTCCGGCCAAGCCAGATGGCTCGCGCGTGGAAGGCGGCATCACGCTCTACCAGCCCGGCGGCGAAGAAATGTCGATTTACGATGCAGCGATGAAATACATCGAAAACGGCGTGCCGACCATGATTTTCGCCGGCGAAGAATATGGCACTGGCTCCTCGCGCGACTGGGCTGCCAAGGGAACCCAGTTGCTGGGCGTGAAAGCGGTTTTCGCGCGCTCGTTCGAGCGCATCCACCGCTCGAACCTGGTGGGCATGGGCGTGTTGCCGCTGCAATTCATTGGCGACGACAGCGTGCAAAGCCTGGGCATTACCGGCAACGAAAGCTACGACCTGAAAGGCCTGGAAGGCGAGATCACGCCGCAGCAGCGCGCAATGCTCGTGATCCACCGTGCTGATGGCACGCACCAGGAAGTGCAGGTGCTGTTACGCATCGACACGCCGATTGAGGTCGATTACTACCGTCACGGCGGCATCCTGCCCTTCGTGCTGCGCCAGTTGCTGGCAGCAGCGCCAGCGGCAGCCAAGGCTGCGTAATAAGCAACAGAGCAAGCCGCAAAGCAAGCCGCAAAGCAGCGAAGCAGCGGGCAGCCGGGCCGCGTGGCCCGGTCCTGCCTGCACCAGGCAGGACCGGGCTTGCTGCAAGCCAGGCGTAAGCCTGCCGCGTTACGCTGGCAATCGTTCCAATGCAGGTTCAAGCCGGAACAACGCCGCACCTGCGGCCTTGTTCCGGCCTTGTCTTACTTTCCCAATCCCGTATCACGCTGCTGGCGCGCCGCTTGGGTCGGACGGCAAAAGCGGCGCTCATCATGCACGGAGTGACCATGTGGAAGATTGCAGCAGCATTCATCGTTTTTTCAGCCGCAGCGCTGTTGCTCATCATGAAGGGCGGCGACAAGATCGACATGCAGGGCGAGGCTGGCCACACCAGCGGCGCAGCATCCGCACCGGCTGAAGCTGCGCCGGCTGCAAGCGCGTCACCAGCCGCGCCTGGCGCCATGCCGGCGGCAAATGCGCCAGCGCCAGCCGCTGCAACCAGATAACAATTCCGGCGCTGCAAGCACGCCGGGCGCTGCGTTGGCCGCTTGCCCCGGCGGCAGCAGTACTGACGGTCATTGCGACAAAGAAGGCCATGCAGGAATGCATGGCTTTTTATTTATGGCATCGGCGACAACTGGATGCGGGCGGCACTACAATACGTTTCGAACAATCTCCCCACGCCCTCAGACACATGCGTCGTCCCTCGAAAGCACGATCCCACAAACCGTCTGGCGAAAGCCAGCGCCTGATCCAGCTTGCGCAAGCAACGCTGGCCGCAGGCAGCCGCATTGAAGAGCGCCTATGGGAGCGCCAGCTTGACGCCGCGCTGAACAAGCAGATGGTCACGGGTCACCAGCAAAATATCGATAGTGCGCTCGACCTGCTGTTCCAGCAGGATCCCGCAGCCTATGAAGCGTTAATGGATGCGGCCGAGTCCACGGCCGAAAGCAGCAGCCTGCAGCATGAGGGCAAGCAGTTCGAAGCCTTGCTGGTGGCCGTGCCGGTACTGGCCTGGACCCGTTATTCGATATCGTCCGGCCCGATACCCGGCGAATTGCAAAACACGCTGGCCGCACACCTGTACGCGCACTTGCTGGCTGCCGACACCCGGCTAGCAGTGTCGCCGGTGTTGTACGCCATCGACCAGCTGCCGCGCAGCCATGCGGAAACACATACCTTGCTGCAGAAGCTGGCCCACGCTGCGCTGGATGGCAAGCCGGTGCGCGCCCCGTCCAGCCTGCCGGAAACGGCGCCCTTCCTGGCCGACACCCGCTACCTGCTGGCAGCAGTCGTCACCTCGCCCGGCGGACCCTTTTTCCGCTGGCAGGCTGCCGAGGCAGGAACCGACATACTCGATGCGCGCATGGAGGCTTACATCGAGTGGAAGAAGCAGACCCAACCCAATATCGAGCGCCTGCTGCCGGGTTGCGGCGTGGAGTTGCTGCTGCCCGAAGCGTATTTCGTCGCTTGCCGCGAAGCCGACAAGCGCATCCGCCCGATCTCGGTCCATGCTGCCGTCCATTACCTGACGCAATTGCTCTCGATCGAGCCGACCATGCTGTCGGCGATTGTCGGCGGCTTTGCCGGCGAGCAGTCCGAAGGCAATATCGATGAATACCGGATCAGCTTTTCACTCAAGCAGGAGCGCGAAGTCGTGTACGGCGTGGTGTGGCCGCTCTACGGCGATGAAAGTGGCACGGAAGAGCCGCTCGACAGCCTGATGGCGCGCGACCTGATCGCCGGCAAGCCGCCCAGCAGCGAAGACCAGACGCCGATCCAGCAAATCTTCACCCTGCTGCGCGAAGCCGGCGTAGCCGACATCAAGCATCATGGCGAAGTGTTTCCGATGGAGTTTTGCGACGATTGCGGATCGCCCCTGTTCTGCGACCAGGATGCAGAACTGGTGCATGCGGAAATGCCGGAAGACGTGGCCGAGGCGCCGCCTTCGCGCCTGCATTGAGCCCCGACCTGGCGTGACTGCGCGTGATTGCGCATCCCGGGCCGGCCGCGCCGGGATGCCGCGGCGCCGGCTTCAATCGTCGGCTGCGTCCAGCCCCGGGAACAGGATGTCGGTGTAGCCGAACTTCGAGAAATCCTCGATCCGCATCGGGTACAGGATACCCTGCAAGTGGTCGCATTCATGCTGCACCACGCGCGCATGGAAGCCATCGGCTTCGCGCTCAATGCGCATGCCCTTGTGGTCGAAACCGGTATAGCGCAAGCGCGTGTAACGCGGCACCATGCCACGCAAGCCGGGCACCGACAGGCAGCCTTCCCAACCCTCTTCGCGGCGCGCATCGAGCGGCATCAATTCCGGATTGAGCAGCACCGTTTCGGGCACTGCCGGCGCGTCGGGATAGCGGTTGTTCTGGCTGAAGCCGAAAATCACCAGCTGCAGGTTGATGCCGATCTGGGGCGCCGCCAATCCTGCGCCATTCACTGCATGCATGGTCTCGAACATGTCGGCAACCAGCTGGTCCAGCTCCGGCGTATTGAAAGCCGTTACCAGTTCGGCCTGGCGCAACAGGCGCGGGTCGCCCATGCGCAGGATTTCACGCACGCTCACTGCTGCAATCCCTTTACGTGTTCAGTGAATGCCGCGCCGGTTTCATGATGCTTCATGCCCATCGCCAGCGTCGCCTTCAGGTACCCCAGCTTGGAGCCGCAATCGTAGCGTGTGCCCTGGTAGCGATAAGCCAGCACCCGCTGTTCCTGCATCAGCGCCGCAATGCCGTCGGTAAGCTGGATCTCGCCGCCGGCACCGCGACCAAGCTTGGCCAAGTGGTCGAACACGCGCGCCTGCAGCACATAACGGCCTACCACGGCCAGCGTCGATGGCGCCTGCTCAGGATCGGGTTTTTCCACGATGGCGTTGACCTGTTCCACATCCTTCTTGTACGGCTTGGCCGAGACGATGCCGTACTGGCGCGTCTGCGCGCGCGGCACGTCTTGCACCGACAGGATGGTGGCTTGCTCGTATTCGTACAGCGCCGCCATCTGCGCCATCACCGGTGGCACGCCTTCATCAGTATCCATGAAGTCGTCCGCCAGCAGCACGGCGAAGGGTTCGTCGCCCACCACCGGGCGCGCGCACAGCACTGCATGGCCCAGGCCAAGCGGTTCGGATTGGCGGATGAATATGCACGACACCGACTTGGGCAGGATATGGCGGATCGCATGCAGCAAGGCATCCTTGCCCGCTGCCGCAAGCTCGCTTTCCAGTTCATATGCCTTGTCGAAATGATCTTCGATTGCGCGCTTGTTGCGGCCAGTGATGAAAACCATTTCCGTGATGCCGGCGGCGACGGCTTCCTCCACCGCATACTGGATCAGCGGCTTGTCCACCACCGGCAGCATTTCCTTGGGCTGGGCCTTGGTGGCGGGAAGGAAGCGGCTTCCCAGGCCGGCAACGGGAAATACAGCCTTGCGGATCTTTTGCATGGTCTACCTCTGTCCTAGAAGTTGTTGAAGGGCGTCCTCGTCGAGGACGGGCACACCGAGTTCGTGCGCCCGCGCCAGCTTGCTGCCGGCATCGGCGCCGGCGACCACATAGCTTGTCTTTTTCGATACCGAACCCGTCACCTTGCCGCCGGCGGCTTCGATCAGCGCCGCGGCCTGGTCACGGCTGAGCGTGGGCAAGCTGCCGGTCAGCACGAATACCTGGCCCAGCAAGGGACGCTCGCCATTGTCGCCGCTACCCTCGCCTTCTTGCCAGTGCACGCCGGCCGCGCGCAATTGTGCCACCAGTTCGACATTGAG
Organism: Paucimonas sp.; assembly: GCA_028292545.1. Lineage (GTDB taxonomy): Bacteria > Pseudomonadota > Gammaproteobacteria > Burkholderiales > Burkholderiaceae_D > Lacisediminimonas. Next base: position 16,877 of record JAQGMC010000027.1, on the reverse strand, counting down.
TGGATCGTCGAAGAAGCTGCGGATGGCGCGCGCCACCACCGGGCCGATATCGGCCACTTCCAGCAGGCGCTCCGGGCTGGCTTGCATGATGGCGTCAAGCTGGCCGAAATGGCGCGCCAATTCCTTGGCGGTCGATTCGCCCACATGGCGGATGCCCAGCGCGTAAATGAAGCGCGCCAGCGTCGTCGATTTGGATTTTTCCAGCGCGTCGAGCACGTTTTGCGCCGACTTCTTTGCCATGCGTTCCAGTTCCACCAGCGCAGTCAAGCCTAGCTTGTACAGGTCGGCCGCCGTAGTGATGATGTGCTTGTCCACCAGTTGCTCGACCAGCTGGTCGCCCAGGCCTTCGACATCCATGGCCCGGCGCGACACGAAATGCAGCAGTCCGCCTTTGCGCTGGGCCGGGCATTTAATCCAGCCACCGGAACAGCGCGCCACTGCTTCCTCTTCAAGGCGCACGATCGGCGAGCCGCATACCGGGCAGTCGCACGGCATCACGAAATGGCGCGCATCGGCCGGACGCCGCTCGGGCACGTGGGCCACGACTTCCGGTATCACGTCGCCGGCGCGACGCACGATCACGGTGTCGCCGATGCGTATATCCTTGCGCCGCACTTCATCTTCATTGTGCAGCGTTGCATTGGTGACGGTGACGCCGCCGACGAATACGGGCGCCAGCCGCGCCACGGGCGTAATGGCGCCGGTGCGGCCGACCTGCACGCCGATATCCTGCACCACCGTGGTGGCTTCCTCGGCCGGGAATTTATGGGCCAGCGCAAAGCGCGGCGCGCGCGACACGAAGCCCAGTGTTTTTTGCTCGGCGACCTGGTTCACCTTGTACACGACGCCATCGATGTCATACGGCAGGCTGGCGCGGCGTTGCCCGATGTCGCGATAAAACGCCAGCAAGGCCGCGGCGCCCTTGAGCACTGCCCGTTCGCTGCAAACGGTGACGCCAAGTTGCGCATACCAGTCGAGCAAGGCGGCGTGCGAGGCTGGCAGTTGCGCGCCTTCCAGGGCACCAATGCCGTAAGCAAAAAAACGCAGGGTACGCTGGGCCGTGATGCGGGAATCGAGTTGCCGCAAACTGCCGGCGGCGGCATTGCGCGGGTTCACGAATTCACGCTGGCCGGCTTCGCGCTGGCGCGCGTTCAGGCGCGCAAAGTCGGCCTTGTACATCAGCACTTCGCCGCGGATATCGAGCAGGCGCGGCGGCGTATCGGTATTGAGCCGCAGCGGAATGCTGCGCATGGTGCGGATGTTGGCGGTGACGTCTTCGCCAGTGCTGCCATCGCCGCGGGTCGCGGCGCGCACCAGCACGCCATCTTCGTAACGCAGGTTGATCGCGAGGCCGTCGAACTTCAGCTCGGCCGCGTACTCGACTTCGTCCACGGTTTTCAAGCCTTCGCGCACGCGCCGGTCGAAGGCCACGATGTCTTCATCGCTAAAGCCGTTATTAATCGACAGCATCGGCACTGCATGCGTGACTGGCGCGAACTGGGCCAGGGCCAGGGCGCCGACGCGCTGGGTCGGCGAATCGGGCGTGGCCAGGTCGGGATGGCTTTCCTCGATCCCCTGCAGCTCCTTGAACAGCAAGTCGTATTCGGCGTCTGGAATGGTGGGCGCATCCAGCACATAGTAGGCATGCGCATGCCGTTCCAGTTCAGCGCGCAGCCAGGTGGCGCGCGCGGCGGGATCATCCCGGTCCGGCGCCGCGGTCGTCATCAGCTTGTCGGAATCCATGCAGCAGGCCCCGCTGTTTCAGCTGAAAAGGCGCAGGGCGCGCGGTGAGCCGGCTGCGATTTCCGCTGACGCCATGTCGGTATAGAAGCTGTCAACCTGGGAGGCGATCTCAGCCAGTGCCTCGTCCGTCAGTGGCTGGCCGGCATCGTCGACCACAATGCCATCCAGGCGCGAAGCCAGCATGCGCGCGCAAGCCACCATGGCACCGAAGCCGTCCCGTTCGCGCGCCACGCGCGGCACGTCCAGCAGCAGCGTCAGGCGGGTGGTTGCTTCCTCTGCCAGGCCGACATTGGTGGACAGGGAAAACAGTACGCCGCTGTCGCCATCCTGCATAACCAGGCGGCCATCAGGCCGCACGTCGAAACCCTGGCGCTCGAGCGCAGCCAGCAGGGTGCTGATGGCCCACGGCGCGCCGCGGGTATGGACATTGATGCCGAGTTGCGCATCATGCTCGGCCACGAACTGGTGCAAGTGGCGCGCCATGCTGATTACTTGCGTCATGTCGGGCGCGAAGGGTTCCCCGCCAATTTCATCGGCAACCTGGCGCAACCTGGTCACGACTTCGGAAAATTCGATCTCATTCAAAGCGCCCATGCGGTTGGCCATCTGCACGCCAGCGCGGATCGTGGTGTAGATGCCGCTGATGGCAACTTCCTCCCACTGCCCATCTTCAGCCTGGCCAATGTAATGCACTGGCTTGCCGCCGATCTGGCGCAAGCCCTGGATGGCGGGCAGCACTTTTTCGCCGCGCACCGGACCGTCGAGTTCGATCGCAATTTCGCAGTCGATCAATTCATCCACCGGCAAAGGCCGCTGCGGCGCGCGCGCCAGCCCCTCCACCAGCGTTGCGGATTCGACCACCATTTCATGCTCGCTGCCTGCGCCGCCCGTTTGCGACTGTGGCTGGCCCATGCCGTCCGCCACAGGCGCCGGGCCAGCGTCGAGCATGGGCTCGCGCCGTTCGCGGCTGCCGGCCTGGCCTTCGCCCATCAGCACATCGTCGGGCGCGGACGAGAAGGCGCGGTCGACGCTCTTGCGGGCCTTGTATTCCTGCCACTTGTTATACGAGAGGACGCCAACGACGATCGTGCTGCCGATGGCGATCAGGCTGGCTTGGAGTTCGTTCATGCTGCGTTCATGCTGCCTGGTTGTCTGGGAGGGGGCGGCGCGGCTTGTTGGAAAGGCGGCGGCCGGCGGCTGCAATCCAGGCAGGCGCGCGGCGGGAAACCGGGGTGCGCGACTGGGCTGCGCGATATGTCATTTTGAATGCTTGCGCTCGATTGGGGAGGGGGCGGGTATTCGGGCTAGGGTAAGTGTTTGGCTGCAAAGTTGTCAAGCACGGGAAGCTGCCGCGGCAGAGTGAAAAACCGGGGTTTGCGCGCCACGGCCCGGGCATGAACGGCCGTTGACCCCTGTCAATGCAGCGCAGGGTTCGGCCTCTAAGATACTTCTCAACCGACGGCAAATTTTCAGTGCGCTGCCCGGCGGAGCGCGAAGGCAGTCCAACCAACACAGCAACATTGTATAGCGGAGGGTTTCGTGTCCCAGACCAAGGAATACAAACTGCAGGACCTGACCATGCTGTCACTGAGCCCGGTGCTGCGCCAGATCCGCCACTGGTGGCTGCGTCGTGCCGAAGACCACTACCTGATCTGCGCCGATGTCGAGGAAAAACGGGCGCGCGAAGCGCAACAGAACGTCGCCTACTATCACAAGCGCGCCGCCATGGCGCGTTCGGCCCGCATCTGACGCCAGCGCGCCGGTCGATTGAAAAAGGACGCCGCGGCGTCCTTTTTATTCATGGCTGGTTTTTATTCCTCAAAGAGGGCCGCCAAGAAGGCGGCACCACAGAAGGCCGCACCAGCGCCCCTCCCTTCAAGCGCCGGATGCGGGCCGCCTGCGCAAGCTGCAAACCGCCAAGGCCCGCGCCGCCTTCGCTCACGCGGCCTGCACTTCCGATGCGAAGTGCGACGCCGATTCCATGTCCACTGCGACGATACGCGACACGCCCTGCTCCTGCATCGTGACGCCAATCAGTTGCTGCGCCATTTCCATGGCGATCTTGTTATGCGAGATGAACAGGAACTGGGTCTGCGCCGCCATCCGCTTGACCATGTTGCAAAAACGTTCAGTATTGGCATCGTCCAGCGGCGCATCGACTTCATCCAGCAAGCAGAATGGCGCCGGGTTCAGCTGGAACATTGAAAACACCAGCGCGGTTGCGGTGAGCGCCTTTTCGCCGCCTGACAGCAGGTGGATGGTTGCATTCTTTTTGCCCGGTGGCTGGGCCATCACCTGCACGCCCGAGTCGAGGATCTCCTCGCCCGTCATGATGAGCCGCGCATTGCCGCCGCCGAAAAGTATCGGGAACAGTTCGCCAAAGTGACGGTTGACTTGCTCGAAGGTGCCCTGCAGCAGGTCGCGCGTTTCCTTGTCGATCTTGTGGATGGCATCTTCCAGCGTGTTCATGGCCTCGGTCAGGTCGGCGTTCTGGGCATCCAGGAAATTCTTGCGCTCTGAGGCCTGCTGCAGTTCATCCAGCGCCGCCAGGTTGACCGCGCCCAGGGCTGCGATGGCATTGGTCAGGCGCGTCACTTCACCCTGCAGCCACGAAGCCCGCATCTCGCCTGACAATTTCGCAGCCAGCGCTTCCTCGTCAGCCTGCGCCTCGGCCAGTTGCTGCGTGAACTGTTCCTGGTTCAGGCGCGCCGCCTGTTCCTTCAACTGCAATTCAGTGATGCGATCGCGCACCGGTTGCTGGCCGCGTTCAGCCTGCAGGCGCGATTCCTCCTGATGACGCAGTTTCTGCGTCAACTGGTCCAGTTCATGCCGTGCATCGGCCAGCGCCCGTTCCTGCTCGCTGCGCCGGTCGAGCAGGCTTTGCAGCCCGGCTTGCGCAGCCTGGTCGTCCAGGCTGCCCAGTTCCAGCTGGCCCTGCTCCATGCTGGCAAACAATTGCGCCGCCTGCTCCTGGGCGGTGGCAATGCTGCGCTTTAATTCATCAATCCGGTTGCGGTGCGATTTTTCTGCGAAAGCCGCTTCCTGGGCCCGCCGTTCCAGTTCACGCAAGCGTTCGCGCGCATCGTTGAGCTGCTGTTCGCGCGCCAGGTAGTCAGTCTGGCCTTGTTCATGTTTTTCCTGGATCTCGGCCAGTTCCATGTCGAGCTGCTCGAAACGCGCTTCCGATTCTGCCTTCACCTGCTGCTGCTCTTCACCTTGCTGCGCAATCTCGGCCAGGTCGGTCGCGATCTGCGTGCTGCGCTGCTCGAACCGGGCCTGCACTTCGGACTGGCGCAGCACGTCGATCTGCAAGGCATGGGCAGACTGGGTCAGTGCCGCCACCCGTTGCCGGATTTCCTGCAGCCGCTGCATGCCCTGCGACAGCGCCGCTTCGGCGCGCACCGAACGGTTGCGCGCTTCGTCAGCCAGCATCTGCTGGGCGCGCAACTGGCGCGTGATATTTTCGATTTCCTGCTGCCGCGCCAGCATGCCTTCCTGCTCTGAATCGGGCGCATGGAAGCGCACGCTGGAACGCGCCACTACATGGCCCTGGCGGGTCACGAAAGAGCCGCCTGCCGGCAACTTGGCGCGATCCAGGAAAGCCGCTGCCGCATCTTCAGCTACGTAGACCTGGTGCAGCCAATCCTGCATCAGCGCGCGCAAGCCGGGATCGTTCAGTTGCAGCAAGCCCAGCAAGGGTTTGAGGCCGGCCGGTGCCTCCGGCTCTGGCACAGCCGCGGCATTGGGTGAATACAGCGCCAGCTTGGCTGGCGGCGCATCGTTGAAAAAAGCGCGCGCCCAGTCCAGGTTCGACATTTCAAGTGCGGATGTCCGCTCACGCAGCACCGCTTCCAGCGCAGTTTCCCAACCCTGGGCGATATGAAGCTTTTGCCACAACTTGGGCAGGGTATCGAGCTCATGCTTTTTCAGCCACGGCTGCACCTTGCCCTGCGCCTGCACGCTTTCCTGCAGTTGCTTCAACGCCGACAAACGCGCTTCAAGCTGGGCATTGGCGGTGGTTTCGGCATTCACCTGTTCCTGCGCCTGGCGCCTTTCCTGCTCAAGGCCGGGTTGCCGCTCCTGCGCCTCTTCCAGTTGCAGCGTGGCTTCTTCCAGCTGGGCCTGCTTTTCCTCCAGCTGCATTTTCAGGTTCGACAGGTGGGCAGCGTCGGGCGACTGCAAGCCGGCCTGTTCCTGCTCCAGGCGCTCGCGCCGCAACGCCAGGTTGGCGAGGATATTGGAGGCATTGCGCTGGTGCGCCGATTCCAGTTCTATGTGTTGCCGCACCTGGGCAATCTGGGCCCGTGACTCATTGGTTTTTTGCTGTGCGTCGCGCCAGGCTTGTTCCAGCGCCGGCAATTGCTCATGCTGCTGTTGCGCCGACTGCTGCGCCTGCTCGACGCCGATCGCATGTTCTTCCAGGTGCATCTCGGCTTCGGCCAGTTCCTCGCGCTGCTGGTTGCCCTGGCGCTGCCATTGGTCGCGCTGGGCCGTCAGCGAATTCAGCTGGGCCTGCAACCGTGAACGCGATTCAATGACGAACTTGATTTGCGCTTCCAGGCTACCGATCTCGGCATTGGTCTGGTACAGGTGGCCCTGGGCCTGGTGCAGGCGGTCACCGGCGGCGAAATGGCCCTGGCGCATATGTTCGAGTTCAGTCTCGACATGACGCAATTTCGCCGTCTGCTCTTCCAGTTCGACCTGGGCTTTCCCGATTTCGCGCGCATGCCTTTCTTGTTCGGCGCGCGCTTCGTTGCGACGCAGCAGCCACAGCAGTTTCTGCTTTTCTTCCTGTTCGCCCTGCAAGTCATGAAAGCGTTGCGCCACGGCGGCCTGGCCCTGCAGCTTTTCAAGGTTGGCATTCAGTTCGCGCAGGATGTCGTCCACCCTTTGCAGGTTTTCGCGCGTGTCGTGCAGGCGGTTTTCCGTTTCGCGCCGCCTTTCCTTGTATTTCGATACGCCAGCCGCCTCTTCAAGGAAAATCCGCAACTCTTCAGGCCGGGCTTCGATGATGCGTGAAATCATGCCCTGGCCAATGATGGCGTAGGCGCGCGGACCGAGGCCGGTGCCGAGGAAAATATCCTGTATGTCGCGCCGGCGCACGGCCTGGTTGTTGATGTAATAGGTGGAAGTGCCATCGCGCGTGAGCGTGCGCTTGACTGCGATTTCGGCGTACTGGCTCCATTGTCCGGCCGCCTTGCCGTCGCCATTGTCAAACACGAGTTCGACCGAGGCGCGCCCGGCTGGCTTGCGGTTGGTGGAGCCGTTGAAAATGACGTCCTGCATCGATTCGCCGCGCAACTCCGACGCCTTGGATTCGCCCAGCACCCAGCGCACGGCATCGATGATGTTCGATTTGCCACAACCGTTGGGGCCGACCACGCCAACCAGCTGGCCCGGCACCTGGAAATTGGTCGGATCGACAAACGATTTGAATCCGGAAAGCTTGATGGAGGTAAGTCGCACGGATGCCCCTGCACGTGGGAACGTCAAACGCCAATCATAACATCGGCATTTTTACCCTCCGCCACCGGCGCCGGATCGGCGCGCCGCCCGGCAAGGCGCCGGTGGCCGGGCAGGCGGCGGTGCCGGCGACAAGGCAGCCGACAGTGCGGGCCAGCCCCGCAAGCCGCGGCTATAATACGGCCTTCCTTTCGACCCGCCGCCACTGTGAATCCCCTGCTCGACAAGCTGCAACCCTATCCTTTCGAGAAGCTGCGCCAGTTGTTCGCGCCGCACCAGCCTGCGAGCGGGTTCAAGGCCATCAGCCTGGGCATCGGCGAGCCCAAGCATCCGACGCCGCCCTTTATCCAGCAAGGATTGGCTGCCAGCCTGGATGGCCTGGCTTCCTATCCCGCCACTGCCGGTTCGCCAGCGCTGCGCGAAGCAATCGCCGGCTGGCTTGCGCGCCGCTACGACTTGCCGGCCCTCGATGCATTGACCCAGGTGCTGCCGGTGAATGGTTCGCGCGAAGCGCTGTTTTCTTTCGCCCAGACTGTCATCGACAACCGCCGTGAAGCGGTGGTCGTGTGCCCGAATCCGTTCTACCAGATATATGAAGGCGCCGCCTTCCTGTCGGGCGCCACGCCTTACTTCGTGAATTCAGACCCGGCGCGCAATTTCGCACCGGATTTTTCCAGCGTGGCATCCAGCGTCTGGGAGCGGGTGCAATTGTTGTACGTTTGCTCACCCGGCAATCCGACCGGCGCGGTGCTGACGCTCAATGACTGGCGCGAACTGTTTGCCCTGTCTGACCGTTACGGCTTCGTGATTGCGGCCGACGAGTGCTATTCCGAAATCTACTTCAAGCCGGAAGCGCCGCTGGGCAGCCTGGAAGCGGCCCACAAACTGGGCCGCGCCGGTTATCCGCGGCTGGTCACGTTCAGCAGCCTGTCCAAGCGTTCCAACGTGCCCGGCATGCGTTCCGGCTTCGTGGCTGGCGACGCCGAAATCCTGAAGAAATTCCTGCTCTACCGCACCTATCATGGCGGCGCGATGAGCCCGCCGGTGCAGGCGGCTTCGGTGCTGGCCTGGAATGACGAACTGCATGTGCGCGAGAACCGCGCCAAATACCAGGCCAAGTTCAGCCAGGTGACGCCACTCCTGCAGCAAGTGCTGGATGTGGATTTGCCCGACGCCGGTTTTTACCTGTGGGCGCGGGTCGATGGCCTGGGCATGTCCGACACCAGCTTCGCCCAGCGTTTGTACGCCGAATATAATGTGACGGTTTTGCCGGGCAGCTTCCTGGCGCGCGATGCGCATGGCATCAATCCTGGCAGCGGCCGCGTGCGCATGGCGCTGGTGGCCGAAGTGGAAGAATGCCTGGAAGCGGCGCAGCGCATCGTCGACTTTTGCAAAAAGGCGAAGACAGCCTGAACACGGCGCGGGGCCGTCGCAGCGCCCCATGCACGAATACAAATACAAGCACATTTCCCTTACTTCACATCCAACAAGCAAACCACAACATGACCGCACAACTGCAGACCATCATCGACCAGGCTTGGGAAGACCGCGCCTCCATCTCGCCCAAAGCCGCGCCTGCCGAAGTGCGCGAAGCGGTCGCCCATGTGCTGGCTGAACTCGACAGTGGCGCAATCCGCGTGGCGCAGAAAAGCGAAGGCGGCTGGACCGTGAACCAGTGGATCAAGAAAGCCGTGCTGCTTTCCTTCCGCCTCGAAGACAACCTGCCCATGCCGGCTGGCGGGCAACTGCAGTTCTATGACAAGGTGCCGACCAAGTTCGCCAACTTCACCGCAGACGATTTCGCCCGCGGCGGTTACCGCGTGGTGCCGCCCGCAGTTGCGCGCCGCGGCTGCTTCATCGGCAAGAATGTGGTGCTGATGCCTTCCTATGTCAACATCGGCGCCTACGTCGATGAAGGCACGATGGTCGATACCTGGGCTACCGTCGGCTCCTGCGCCCAGATCGGCAAGAATGTGCACTTGTCGGGCGGCGTTGGCATCGGCGGCGTGCTGGAACCGATGCAAGCCAATCCCACCATCATCGAAGACAATTGCTTCATCGGCGCGCGTTCTGAAGTGGTCGAAGGCGTCATCGTTGAAGAAAACTCGGTGATCTCGATGGGCGTGTACATCGGTCAGTCGACCAAGATCTATGACCGCGCCACCGGCGAAGTCAGCTATGGCCGCATTCCGGCCGGTTCGGTGGTCGTGTCCGGCAACCTGCCCTCGGCCGATGGCAAATACAGCCTGTATTGCGCCGTCATCGTCAAGCGTGTGGACGCCAAGACACGCGCCAAGGTCGGCATTAACGAATTGCTGCGCGACTAGCATTACACTGGGCGCAGCCAAGCATGGCGCCTGCTGAGCAGGCTGCGATGCTGGGAAATCAAGTCAAGGGCCTGGGGAGGACGATATGGCGATGGAACGGCTGTTCCAACTGATGAAGGACAAGGGTGCATCTGACCTTTTCATGTCCATCAATTCACCGGTGCAGGTCAAGATCAATGGCAACATGATCCCGGTGAACCAGCAAAAGATGGACCGCGATTCCATCCTGGCGCTGCTGGCCGAAGTCGTCTCCGAAGAACGCCTGAAAGAGCTGGAGCGCAATAACGAGCTCAACATGGGCATTCCGGTCGAAGGCGTCGGCAGCTTCCGGCTGTCCGCCTTCACCCAGCGCGGCGCGCCCTCGGCCGTATTCCGTTATATCCCCAGCACCGTGCCGCGCCTGGCCGACCTGCGCCTGCCCGATGTATTAGGCGAGCTGATCATGGAGAAGCGCGGCTTGCTGCTGGTGGTGGGCTCGACTGGCTCCGGCAAGTCGACCACGATCGCGGCCATGCTCGACCATCGCAACATCAACCGTGCCAGCCATATCCTGACGCTGGAAGACCCGGTCGAATTCATGTTCGTAAACAAGAAATCGATCGTGAACCAGCGCGAGATTGGCACCGATGCCGCCAGCTTGCAGATTGCGCTGAAAAACGCATTGCGCCAGGCGCCGGACTGCATCCTGATCGGCGAAATCCGCGACAAGGATACGATGGGCGCGGCGCTGGCCTATGCCCAGTCCGGCCACCTGGTGGTGGCGACGCTGCACGCCAATAACAGCTACCAGGCGCTGAACCGCATCATCAATTTCTTTCCGCTGGAAAGCCGGGCTTCTTTGCTGCCCGACCTGGCTGCCACCTTGAAAGCCATCGTGTCGCAGCGCCTGGTGCGCGCCATCGACGGCAGCCGCCGCGCCGCGGTGGAAGTGATGCTCAACACGCGCCATGTCGCCGAACTGATCGAGCAGGGCGAACTGGGCCAGGTCAAGGAAGCGATGGAAAAAAGCTTGTCGCCCGGCTCCCAGACTTTCGAGCACGCGCTGCTGCAATTGATACGCGACGGCCTGGTCACGCAGGAAGAAGCGCTGGCCAATGCAGATTCTGCGACCAACCTCTACTGGCTCTTGAGCAACCAGGCCAGCAAAGAAGAAAAGAAAGAAGAAGCCGCACCCGCGCGCGACGACAGCGCCACCTTCACCGAATTCACGCTCAACGTCTGAGGCTGGCTGCGAGCCGGCTGCAAAACCATGTCCCCTGTTTTATACGGCATTCCCAACTGCGATACGGTCAAAAAAGCGCGCGCCTGGCTGGCTGGGCGCGGCATCGATTTCCGCTTCCATGATTTCAAGAAGGATGGGCTTGATGCCGGCACCATCGCCGGCTGGATGCATGAGCTGGACTGGGAAAGCCTGCTGAACCGGCGCGGCACCACCTGGCGCGGCTTGCCCGAGGCCAGCCGCAATGCAGTGGTCGATGCGCAATCGGCCACGGCCTTGATGCTGGCTTCGCCTTCGGTGATCAAGCGGCCGGTGCTGGTGCAGGATGGCGGCGCCACCGTGCTGGGTTTCTCGGAATCGCTCTATCAACAAATTTTTGAAGGCAAGGCATGAGCCGCACGCTGGCACTGACTGAAGAATTGATCACCCTGTCTTCCGTGACGCCGGACGACAATGGCTGCCAAAAGCGCATGGCGCAATTGCTGGCGCCGCTAGGCTTTCATTGCGAAACGATACAGTCCGGGCCCGTCACCAACTTGTGGGCGCGGCGCGGCACGGCCCAGCCCTGCCTGGTATTTGCCGGCCATACCGATGTGGTGCCGACCGGCCCACTCGAGCAATGGACCACGCCGCCCTTCCAGCCTACGCAGCGCGATGGCCGCTTGTACGGGCGGGGCGCTGCCGACATGAAAACCTCGCTGGCAGCGATGGTCGTGGCTTGCGAGGAATTCGTCGCTGCCCACCCCGACCATGCCGGCTCGATTGCCTTGCTGATCACCAGCGATGAGGAAGGCGTGGCCACCGATGGCACCGTCGTGGTTTGCGAAAAGCTGCAGGCGCGCGGCGAAAAGCTGGATTGGTGCGTGGTCGGCGAGCCGACTTCCGTGAATGCGCTGGGTGACATGATCAAGAATGGCCGCCGCGGCAGCATGTCGGGCCGGCTGGTGGTGCAGGGCTTGCAGGCGCACATCGCCTATCCGCACATGGGCAAGAACCCGATCCACCTGGCAGTGCCGGCACTGACCGAGCTCGCCGCCGAGAAATGGGATGAGGGCAATGAGTATTATTCGCCAACTTCCTGGCAAGTGTCGAACATACATGGCGGCACCGGCGCCTCCAACATCACCCCAGGCGAAGTGGTGGTGGACTTCAATTTCCGCTTCTCCACCGCCAGCACGGTGGAAGGCTTGCAGCAACGGGTGCAGGCAATACTCGACAAGCATGGCTTCGACTACAAGCTCGACTGGACCATCAGTGGCTATCCGTTCCTGACAGCGCGCGGCGCCTTGAGCGAGGCGCTGTCCTCCGCCATTCGCAGCGAGACTGGCATCGACACCGAACTGTCCACCAGCGGCGGCACCTCGGATGGACGCTTCATTGCCCGCATTTGCCCGCAAGTGATTGAGTTCGGCCCGACCAATGCGACGATTCACAAGGTGAATGAAAACATTGCGTTGTCCGAAATCGAGCCGCTGAAAAATATCTACCGCCGCACGATGGAAAACCTGCTGCTCTGAAGAGCAGCAGCGGTGACCCTGCGGCGCTGGACTACGCAGCATCGTGCATCCTTCCCCTCGTTACGGCATGGCCGCAGCATGCCGCGTGTTTGAACGGGCTGTGGCCCTGGTCAGGCACGCCTTCCCCCACCCTGTCCCTGCCTTTGAGAGGCAGGGCTGCCGTAGCGCCGTGCCAGCCACGTTGACCCCTCAGCACTTGAACCTGGCGATTGAACTGGATCGCGGGCCATGGTCCGGCTGCTGAACCTGTGCGCGGCGCCGGTTTTCGCGGACCTTCAGCAAGCCTCGCGTCCCGGCAAATAGATAGCCGAACTGCTCACCCCGATAGCTGGACTACCAACCCATACCGGTGCGCTTTGCCCTGGGCGAAGCGCCACGCAAACGCTTACCGGACTTAGTCCGATAGACGATGAGGGAAAACCCTCTCTCGTAACTCGCGAAAACATTCAACCGCCCAGAGGAACTCCGCCACAGGTAATGGAACGCAGTGCGCCAGCCAGCCCGCCTGCATGTCGGGCGGCGCATTCATGACCTGGAGATCGGTATCTTATGGACACCAATGCAACAAACCATTCGCCGCGCGGCGTTGCCCCGAGCCCCAACACCGGCCCGGCACGACAGCCCCTCGTCGCCAATACTGCCGAGTCCGCCGCGGCCGCCACTTCCGGCGCGCAGCAAGAGGTGCCAAGCCCGGGCAACTTCCATCCGCGGCTGCGAGAGCCAAAGCGCTTCGAGCGACGTGTTCCGATGATGCCGAACAGTGGTCTCAGCACCACGGCAACTAACGCGGCAAGCGGCACGGTCCACGGGCTTGTGACAAGCCGTTCCAGCCCGGCCCTGATGATGCACAGCACCGCCCACCACCCAAGCGTGTCCGGCCTGGCCGGCACCAGCAGCAGCGTGCGCATTCCAAGCACCGTCGGCGGCGCCGACAGCGATGACAGCAGTCCACGGGAAAGCGGCGGCGACCCGGCCATCCTGCAAGCAGTGGAAAGCCCGGTTACCACGCTTGCCGCGCTGCTGGCGCAAACGATCCTGGACTCCGCCCGTGCCACGGAACAGGCCCGTGCCGCCGGCGCAGGCCCGCAAGACAATGACCTACCCAAGGCGCTGGCTCCCCAGCCACAGGAGCAATCGTTGACGATGGCAATAGCCGCTGGCGCGCCCCGGGCGCACATCGTAAAGCTGTGTGAAGCGGCAAGCGCGCAGGATGCGGCAATGCTGGACCGCTGCGACAGCGCCGGCCGCACCCCGCTTTGCATAGCGGTGGAAATTCATGACCTTGCGCTGGTCGACTTGCTGCTGAAGGCCGGCGCGCGGCCCGATGCAGTCGACGCTGGCGGGCGCAGCCCGGCCATGCTGGCAGTGCTGGCCAAGGATAGCGGTGCCCTGGCCCGACTGCTCAGGCAAGGCGCGCGCCTTGATCCCGGCGCCCTGGTGAGCGCCTGCATGAAGCTGCTGGATGCAGATGCAGTCCTCTTCCTGGCGGACGCTGTTCCCCATCTCGCGACCGGCATTTCGCGCGCCCTTGTACTGCACCTGACCAGACTGGCCTGCCGCGCGGACAAGGCGTTCCGGCCCATTTTCCGGCGCTTGGTTCACCTCTGCGCCGACGAGGACTTGCTTGCGCTGGCCGCGGGCGTGATCGGCGCCAAGCCACGCCGCTTGACGACCGTGCTCAATGCGATACCGGCGGATGTATTGCACAAGAACCTGCGCAGCCTGCGCCAGCACGCCGCAGTCTGCTCTGCGCCACTGGCGTATGACTTGCTGGCCGAGCGCGACCCTGCGCTGGCCGGACTTTTGGCCGCAAAGAAGCTGAACCCGGCTAGCGCCAGCCTGGTGGATGATGAATTGCGACGCGCGATGCTTGCCGGCTCGGCGACGTGGATCGGCAAACTGGTGCACAAGGGCGCTTTGCCCCAACCAGACTGGATTGACGCGCACCCGGCGGCGCTGCTGGCAGCGCTTGCGGAGCACAACCTGGCGGCGCTGTCGTCGTGTTTGGCAGCGCATCAGCCTGACGACGACGTGCTGCGCCAGGCGCTGCTGGCCACATGGTCGGCCACAGGTTTCAAACGGCTGCTGCAGCTGTGCAATCGCGGCTGGCGCGACCTGGTGACGCCGGAGCGAGCCGGTGAATTCATGGATCACGCAATCAGCTTGCGCTCGGACGAACTGGTCCAGGCGCTGGTGCAGGCGCGTCCGGAATATCTGCGCACCTTGTTGACAGATCCGGCCCTGGGCGAATACCGCAGCGTGAAAAGCCGGCTCGATCGGGCGATCGATAGCGGCTCGCGGGAATTGGTGCGCCTCCTGCTGGTGCTGGGCGTCAAGCCCACATGGGACCAGGTCAATCGCGCCTGGGATATTGCCGCGGAAATGGGTCAATACCTGCAAGCGGTGTACCAGACACTGCCGGAACAAGATCGCTACTAGGTCTGGGCCGCGGTCAGCTTTTTCGGCGGCCAGGCCCGCCGCCAACGCCCGGCGCGGACCGCGGCTTGGTCAACGCTCCCGTATCAACCAAAGGAAATCGACAATCCGGTCGAACACCAGCAAGCACAAGCTCCCCTCCCAGCCGGCCGAATAAACAAGGTTCGACCAGCTTCACGAGATCGTGCAAAAGAGTTCCTCACCGTGCCGGCCATGACGCGGGTGCCCGCAAGCAAAGCGCAGGACGGCGACCTTTGCATCGCGCGGCTCGCCCGGCAATCAGAATGGGGGGTAAGGCTTTGGCAGACAAAGTGGACAGCGTGTACGGCGTGCTGCTGCATGTGAACCAGCGCGGGCTGCAGCCATGAAGCGGCGTCCGCAGGCCGCGCATCCCAGCTGGCGCCAGGCCGGCGTGGCCATGATCGAATTTGCCGTCGTCGGCCCGCTGCTGGCGCTGATGGGCCTGGCCATCCTGCAGTACGGCATGCTGTTCTTTGCCAAGAACCAGTTAAACCATGCCAGCTTCATTGCAGCACGGGCCGGCAGCATGGGGAATGCGCGCTTCAAGACTGTGCGCGATGCCTATGTCGGCGCGCTGGTCCCGCTGTACGGCGGTGGACGCAACGAAGTCGAACTCACCCAGGCTCGCGACCGGGCCGACGCGGACATGTCGCATGTCGATATCGCGCTGCTGAACCCCACCCGGGAAAGCTTCCTCGACTGGAGCGATCCGGCGCTTGAACAGAAATACCAGGCGCGCGCCATACCGAACAGCAACCTGGCATTCAAGGATCCGGGGATCATCAAAACCAATTCCGGCCAGAACATACAAGACGCGAACCTGCTCAAGCTGCGCATCACGCATGGTTACGCGCCGAAGGTGCCATTGATGGGGCTGGTCTATACGACCTACCTGAACTGGTTCGATCCCAAGAACGATCCGCTCTACACCCGCCTCGTCAAAGCGGGCCGCATTCCCGTGGTCAGCCATGTAACGGTGCAGATGCAAAGCGATGCGGTAGAGGATGGCAATGTGTCGACGCCAGGCTTGGGCAATGGCGGCAAGCCGGTGAATCCGGGTGATCCGGTGGAGCCCGATATTGCGCCGCCAAATTGCCTCACCATTGGCTGCACCACGCAAGGACCACCCTTGGGCGGCGGCGGCGGCGACGGCAGCGGCGTGCCGTGTCCTGGGCTTGCGACCGTCCAGACCTTGATGGCCGACCTTTCATTCGAGTTTGGCAAAAGCGTACTCACAGCTGCGGGCAAAACCGCGCTCGACGACTGGATCGCCACTGCCAGGAACAAGACCTTCGCCTCCGTCACCTTGACCGGTTACACCGACCAACTGGCAACGCCCGGCTTCGATAACAACAAGCTCTCGCTGGACCGTGCCAACGCGGTGCGCGACTACCTGCAAAGCCACGGCTTTCCCGCCAAGCCAATCGCGACCCGCGGCCAGGGTGCGCAAAGCCCCAGGAAGCTCTTGTCCGATTGCCCCCCCACTGGCCAGGCGCAGAAAGACTGCCTGGCGCCGAACCGCCGGGTCGAGATCATGTTTGCAAACTGATGACGCCACTTCGATCAATCACGAATGGATGACATGAACATGCCCGCAATCCTGGATCGATTACACCGTTCGCGCATGGCCAGCTTGCTGGCTGGATGCCTGCTGTTGTTATCGATCTTGGCGGCGGCGCCGGCACAAGCGGCCTGCGATCCGAGCAGGGAATGCTGCAGCGCCAGCGTCGGTTCCGGCTCACCTTGCGGCGGCGCGGGCGTGGCCAGCCAGGGCAATGCCTCGGGCACCAACCAGGGAGGCGGCAACCCGATCAACCTCATCACTGGCAACAAGTACCAGCAGGAAGTGGATCTTGCGCCGCTTCCCGGCGTGCTGGGCCTGGAAATCATCCGCCATTACAACAGCGGACGCGGCGGCCGGGACGACCGGCCCGGCCTCATTGGAAAAGGGTGGCGGCTCAGCTATGAAACCCTGCTCGATGCCCGCAATGGCATGGTTGAAATCATCCAAGCCGATGGCACGAGCATCGTATTCGGGCGCAGCCTGGTCGGGCTGGATACTTATCATCCCGTGTCGTATGGGGACGGCGTTGTCCTTGCCCAGAAAAAATCGACCGGCACGGAATACCTGTGGGTCTGGAACGATGGCCG
>JAQGMC010000135.1 GCA_028292545.1 Paucimonas sp. | reverse complement strand
TATATCCGTTCTTCCTCGGTCGAGACGGGCGCCGTGCGTCCGGTGCTGGAATTCGTTGAAAAGCCGAACCAGCAGACTGCGCAACAGTACGTGGAAAGCGGCAACTTCTTCTGGAACAGTGGCATGTTCCTGTTTTCAGCCCGTCGCTTCCTGGAAGAGCTGGCGCATTTCGAGCCGGCCATCGTCGAAGCTTGCCGGGCCGCGCATGAAAAAGGTGTGCGCGACGCCGACTTCCTGCGCCTGGACCAGGCCAGTTATGCAAACAGTCCCGACATGGCCGTTGACTATGCCGTCATGGAACGTACCGACCGCGCCGCCATGGTGGCGCTGGATGCGGGCTGGAACGATATCGGCAGCTGGGCCTCGGTGCGCGACGCTTCCGAGCGCGACGCACACAACAATGCGGTGCAGGGCGACGTGATGCTGCAGGATTGCGAAGATTGCCTGGTGCATGCCAGCAGTCGCCTGGTGACAGCGGTCGGCCTGCGCAATGTGGTCGTGGTCGAAACGCCTGACGGCGTGATGGTGATGAATGCCGACAGCGCACAGGACACGAAGAAAATCGTCGCCCGCCTGCTGGAGCAAGGCCGCAGCGAAGCCAGCCAGCACCGGCAAGTATTCCGCCCCTGGGGTTCTTACGACTGTATTGGCACTGGCGAACGCTTTCAGGTCAAGCGCATCGTGGTGAAAGAAGGCGCCAAGCTGTCGCTGCAGATGCATCATCACCGGGCCGAACACTGGGTCGTTGTTTCTGGCACCGCACGTGTGACCAACGGTGAACGCGAATACCTGCTGTCGGAGAACCAGTCCACCTATATTCCGATTGGCGTGGTGCACTCGCTGGAAAACCCCGGAAAGATACCGCTCGAACTGATCGAGATCCAGTCCGGCGGCTACCTCGGCGAAGACGATATTGTGCGGCTGCAAGATCGCTACGGCCGGACATGATGCAATACGGATCGTGTGCATTGCACACGAACGGAATGCCTTGGCCCAAGTCGAACTTGTTGCAGTGCCATAAAAAATCCAGGCACAGGAAACTGCAGGCTGACGCAGGCGCCGCCTTTGCGCGCGCCTCGGCCTGCGGTCCGGCTCAACCTTAATCGCGTTCAACGACTCCTATGCACAAGCAAATCACGAAAGCAGTTTTCCCCGTCGCCGGACTCGGCACCCGCTTCCTGCCCGTCACCAAGGCGAGTCCGAAGGAGATGTTGCCCATCGTCGACAAGCCGCTGATCCAGTATGCGGTCGAGGAAGCGATGGCTGCCGGCATTACCGAAATGATCTTTGTCACTGGCCGCAACAAGCGCGCCATCGAGGACCATTTCGACAAGGCTTATGAACTCGAGGCTGAGCTTGCCGCGCGCAACAAAGAGGAATTGTTGAGCGTGCTGCGCGGCATCAAGCCAGATCGCGTGCAGTGCTTCTATGTGCGCCAGGCTGAAGCGCTGGGCCTGGGCCATGCGGTGCTGTGCGCCGAGCGCTTGATTGGCGATGAACCGTTCGCCGTGATCCTGGCTGACGACTTGCTCGACGCCCCGACACCCGTGATGAAACAGATGGTCGACCTGCATGCGCATTACGGCAGCAGCATCGTCGGCGTGGAAACGATCAAACCGGAACAGTCGCGCTCCTATGGCGTGGTGGCTGGCCATGCTTTTGCCGACCGCTTGCTCAAGCTGCACGGCATCGTCGAGAAACCAGCGCCAGCGGATGCGCCGTCCGACATGGGCGTGGTGGGCCGCTACATCCTGACTTCGTCCATCTTCCGCCACCTGCGCGAAATGCCGCCCGGCGCGGGCGGTGAAATGCAACTCACCGATGGCATTGCGCGCCTGCTCAAGCAGGAAGCGGTGCTGTCGTATTGCTTCGAAGGCCGCCGCTATGACTGCGGCAGCAAGCAAGGCTACCTGCAGGCCACGGTGGAACTGGCGCTGCGCCACCCCGAA
Organism: Paucimonas sp.; assembly: GCA_028292545.1. Lineage (GTDB taxonomy): Bacteria > Pseudomonadota > Gammaproteobacteria > Burkholderiales > Burkholderiaceae_D > Lacisediminimonas. Next base: position 18,644 of record JAQGMC010000135.1, on the reverse strand, counting down.
GTGCGGGACGAATTCCGCGCCTACCTGGAGCAAATGCAGCTTGGCCAGGCCGACCAGGCGCAAGCCATGGATGAGTTCCACGCCGCCGCGCGGCAGCCAAGTGCCGCACCAACCGTGCTCTACATGTAAGATTCGAACTTCCGGCCGCGCAGCGGCTGGGGGAACCATTGAGGGCGCAAGGCATGGCAAAACATATCCTGGTGACGGGGGCGTGCGGCTACATCGGCTCGCACACCTGCGTTGAACTGCTGCAAAGCGGCTATAAAATCATTGCGCTGGACAATTTGTGCAACAGTTCGCGCCTGGCGCTGGACCGCGTTGGCGATATCACGGGCCAGGCCGTCCAGTTCATTGAAAGCGATGTGCGCGACCGGCGCGCGCTGGACGCGGTGCTGGCCGAGCAAGAGGTGGATGCCGTCATCCATTTCGCCGGCTTGAAAGCGGTGGGTGAATCGGTTCGCGATCCACTCGCCTATTACGAAAACAATGTGGCCGGCACGCTCACGCTGCTGCAGGCGATGGCCCAGGCTGGCAAGAAGCGCATCGTGTTCAGTTCCTCCGCCACTGTTTATGGCGATCCGGATGCGGTGCCGATTGCCGAAACTGCGCCGCTGCGCACCACCAATCCCTACGGCGCATCCAAGCTGATGGTGGAACAGGTGATCAACGACCTGGTGCGTTCGGATCCACAGTGGCAAGCCGGCATACTGCGCTACTTCAATCCTGTGGGTGCGCACGCCAGCGGCGAGATAGGCGAAGACCCGCGCGGCATACCGAACAACCTGATGCCCTTTGTCGCCCAGGTTGCAATCGGCCGGCGTGACAAATTGTCAGTCTTTGGCAATGACTATCCGACGCCCGATGGCACCGGCGTGCGCGACTACATCCATGTGGTGGACCTGGCGCGTGGCCATGTAGCCGCGCTGGACCGCCTGTTTGCCAGCGAAGGCAGCTTCACGGTGAACCTGGGCACGGGACGCGGCTACAGCGTGCTGGAAGCCGTGCGCGCCTTCGAAGCCGCGAGCGGACAGCGCGTGCCCTATTCCATCGAAAGCCGCCGTCCCGGCGATATCGCAAGCTGCTATGCCAGTGTCGAGCTGGCAGCCGAATTGCTGGGCTGGCGCGCAGAAAAAGACTTGGACGAAATGTGCCAGGACTTGTGGCGCTGGCAGCAGCAAAACCCGGAAGGCTATGCGAGCAGCACGCCGCTGCGGCGCAGCGCATAGTTCATCGAATACGCCATCAAGCGCTGCATGAAGTGCGGTATCAAGCGTGGCATGAATTGAGGCGATAGCGGCGGCACAGGATGCGTGGCCGGGCGCTGCGCCTTCCCAGCGCCCCAGGCTGCCCGGCCCGGCTTGCCTCACGCCAGGGCCGAGGCGGGACCGGGCGCCGTGCCCTGCGCTTGCCGCACGCGCAGCGCAGCTTCATCCAGTTGCGCGACGGTTTCGCTATCCACCGGTATCGACTCGCGCCGCGCCTGGCGCGAACGCTGTTCCGGTTCGCCCGGCAGCAGTATTTCTTCGCTGCCCTCTGCCAGCCGGGCCGACCGTACCCAATCCACATATTCCTGCACTTCTGCGCTGAACAAGTCGGCCGTGCCCAGCCGCGCCGGATCGAAGACGATGGCCAGCATATTGTTCCAGATACCGTGTTGCATCTTCAGGTTGGCCGGTCGCGTGGTTTCGCCGCCAGTCAACGCCGCGCCCAGCAACTCACACACCATCGCCAGCGCATAACCCTTGTGGCCGGCAAAGGGCAACAGCGCACCACGCGCCGTTCCCGGCGCCGGGAAAATCACGCCCGGGTCCTGGCTCGGCCGGCCCTGGTTGTCCAGCACTGAATTCGGCGGCAGCGGCAGCTTCTTGTTGTGCGCCACCCTCACCTTGCCCATTGCAATTGCGCTGGTGGCGAAGTCCAGCAGGATCGGCGCCTGGCCCGGCACCGGTATCCCCACCGTGAACGGGTTGGTGACGATGCGCGCCTCGCTGCCGCCATGCGGTGCAACCACCGGGAAAGACACGGCATTGACGAAGTGGACCGACACCATGCCCGCTGCCACCGCCTGCTCGGCCCAGTGGCCGACGCGACCCAGGTGATGCGCATGCCGCAAGCCCATCACGCAGACGCCGTGCGCGGCGGCGCGCTCGATCGCCAGCGCCATCGCTTCCTGGGTCACGGCCTGGCCCATGCCGCGGCCGCCATCCACGGTCAGCATGCTGCCGCTATCCTGCACGATGGTGGCATGCTGGTTCAGTTGCAGTTCGCCCACCTGCCACGACAGCACATAGCGCGGCACCATGCCGATGCCATGGGAATCATGGCCAGCCAGGTTGGCGCCCACCAGGTGGTCGGCGGTCAGCATCGCTTCGCGCTGGCTGCTGCCCATCGCCAGGAAAAGGTCAATCGCCCATTGATGCAAGGCGGCAGTCGGTAAGTTCAGGTAATCCATCGGTAGGTATCTGTCGGTGTGTCGGTTCTGTCGCTGGCGGTGCTGCGCCTGGCGGCGGTTGGAGGTTGCAGGCAGTTGCGGGTCTTGTGCGTGTGCCTGCCTGCCTGCTTACTCAGGCTTGACTTACTCGGGCTCGACTTACTTAGGCTCGACTCATTCAGGCTTGACTCATTCAGCCTTGATATTGGCGCTCTTGATCAGGTTCGCCCATTTCTGCACTTCCGCTTTCTGGAAAGCGCCCAGTTCGGCTGGTCCCATGCCGGAAGGTTCGACGCCCAGCGCGATCAGGCGCGCTTTCACATCTGGCTCATTGATGATCTTTGCCACTTCCGTCGCCAGCCTTTGCACGATCGGCTGCGCCACGCCGGCCGGCGCGAATACGGCTTGCCAGGATACGATTTCATAACCCTTCAAGCCGGCTTCGGACAGCGTCGGCACGTCCGGCAGCAGTGCGGCGCGCGTGGACGAGGTCACCGCCAGCGCCCGGAATTTGCCACCCTGGATCAGCGGTATCGCTGCCAGCACGTTTTCGAATACCAGCGTCACTTGCTCGCCGAGCAGGGCCTGGGTTGCAGGCGCGCTGCCCTTGAACGGCACATGCAGCATGTTTACGCCAGCCATCGTCTTGAACAATTCGCCTGACAGGTGCTGCGAAGTGCCGTTGCCGGACGAGGCAAAGCTGACCGCATCGGGTTTGGCCCTGGCCGCGGCCACCACATCGGCCACGCTGCGATACGGGCTATTGGCATGCACCACCAGCACATTGGGCAGCGTGCCGACCAGGGAAATCGGCTGGAAATTCTTTACCGGGTCGTACGGCATCTTTGCGTACAGGCTGACATTGATTGCGTGCGAACTGATGGTCCCGCCCAGGATCGTGTAACCGTCGGGCGCGGCCCGCGCAACGAAATCGGAACCGACATTGCCGCCAGCGCCCGCCTTGTTTTCGATCACGACCGGCGTGCCGAGTGCGGTGGACAAGCGCGGCGCAAGGATGCGGGCCAGGATATCGGTCGTTCCGCCGGGCGCGAATGGCACCACATAGGTAATCGGCCGCGACGGCCATTTGTCCTGGGCCAGCGCGGCCGGTGCGGCAGTTATGGCAGTTATTCCCGCCGCCAGCGCCAGCGCCGGCAAGACCACGCTGGCAAGCCGGCGCAAAGAGGTGAGCTTGGTATTGGACATGCCTGGTCTCCTGATGATGCTGTTTTTATGTGAGAACGACGCGGAACGACGCGGGACTGCACGCGGCACCGCTGCGGCCCATGTTACGCCGGCCTTCGTCGCGCTCACATGACCATACAGCAAAGCAGAAATGCGCGAAAGCAGGACCCGGCCCGGCGCCGAACTCCTAAAATGCAGGCCACGCCCATCCACCTGCCCGCCCTTCCGCCATGACAGACCCTGCCGCCCCTGCCGCCCCTTCTACTTCCCGCCTGCGTTCCGGCGGCCGCATACTCGTCGATGGCTTGCGCGCGCATGGCGTGGAGCGCGTGTTTTGCGTGCCCGGCGAAAGCTATCTCGACGTGCTCGATGCCCTGGTCGACCATCCACAGATCGACGTCATCGTCACCAAGCATGAAGGCGCGGCTGCCAACATGGCCGAAGCCGATGGCAAACTGACCGGCCGCCCTGGCATCTGCTTCGTCACGCGCGGCCCGGGCGCCACCCATGCCAGTTGCGGTGCCCATATTGCGCAGCAGGATTCCACGCCGATGATCCTTTTCATCGGCCAGGTCGCGCGTGAGCAGCGCGGCCGAGAAGCTTTCCAGGAAGTGGAATACCGGCAGATGTTTGCGCCGCTGGCGAAATGGGTGGAAGAAATCGATGATGTGAAGCGCATACCGGAAATCCTGGGGCGCGCCTTCACGGTCGCGACTTCCGGCCGGCCCGGACCGGTGGTGCTGTCGCTGCCGGAAGATGTGCTGGGTGAAATGGCGGAGGTGGCCGACCTGGCGCGTTACCAGCCGGTGCTGCCGGCCCCGTCCCCGGCCAGCGGCGCCGCATTGTCCGGCTTGCTGGCGCGCGCGGAGCGCCCGCTGGTGATCGTCGGGGGCGCCAATTGGAGTGCGCAGGCGGCAGCCGACTTGCGCCAGTTCGCCCAGGCCTGGAAGCTGCCGGTTGCGGCTGCCTTCCGGCGCCAGGATATCTTCGACAACCGGCATCCGAATTATGTCGGCCACATGAGCCTGGGCATCAACCCGGCGCTGGCGCAGCGGGTGCAGGACGCCGACCTGGTGCTGGCAGTGGGCACCCGGCTGGGTGACCCGACCACCGATTCCTACACCCACCTGGTGCCGCCGCGCAGCCGCCAGGCCCTGGTGCACATGCATGTCGATGCGAATGAACTTGGCCGCGTCTACCAGCCGGCGCTGGCGATACAGGCTTCCATTCCTGCTGGCGCGGCGCTGCTTGCCAGCCTGTCCGCGCCTGCCGCCCCGCCGTGGCAAGACTGGACCCAAGCCGCGCGCCAGGACTATGCGCGCTTCACCACCCTGCCGGCGCGGGCGGCCGGTGCCAGCGGTGTCGACCTCGGCGCCGTGGTCAGCCACTTGAATCAGGTGTTGCCGGACGACGCGATCATCACCAATGGCGCGGGCAACTACACGATCTGGGTGCATCGCTTCTACCAGTATCGCCAGCCGCGCACGGAGTTGGCGCCGACTTGCGGCGCAATGGGCTATGGCTTTCCCGCGGCGATTGCGGCTGCGCGCCGCCATCCCGGGCGCAGCGTGGTCTGCTTTGCCGGCGATGGCTGCTTCCTGATGTATCCGCAGGAATTGGCCACCGCCGTGCAATACGGCATACCGCTGGTGGTCATCGTCTGCAACAACGGCATGTACGGCACCATCCGCATGCACCAGGAAAAACGTTTTCCCGGACGGATATCGGCAACGGACCTGGCCGGCCCGGATTTCGTTTCGCTGGCCCGTTCCTTCGGCGCCTGGGGCGAACGGGTGGAAACGACTGAAGGCTTTGCCGCCGCGTTTGCGCGCGCGGTCGCGGCGCGCAAACCGGCCTTGCTTGAATTGCGGGTCGATCCGCGCCAGCTGACCCCGGGCATGCGGCTGGCCTGATTTGCGGCTGGCCTGTTGCGCCTGGCTTGATTTGCAGGTGGCCTGATTTGCAGGCGGCCTGATTTGCAGCGTGCCGGCTAAGCCGCGCCGCGCACCTGTTTCCACTGTTTCTTCAGCAGCGCAATAAAGGCGGCGGCAGCCACCGAATCCTCGCGCTGCTTCTGGCGCACGATGGCGATCTGGCGCGTCAACAGTTTGCGTGGCAGGGGTATGCAGGCCAGCCCCGGGCGCGCGAAATTGAAGCGCGCCACTGCCGGAATGATGGCCAGCCCGACGCCGGCTTCCACCAGGCCGGCGGCGGTGGCCATGTTGGTCACTTCCATTACCGTTTTCAATTGGTGCGGATAAGTGACGGCTTCCACTTGCTGGCGCACGCTGCTGTAGCGGTCTTGCTGCACGAAATCCCAGGGCAGCAAATCCGCCACGCCCAACTTGCGCGAGCGCGAGCGCGCCAGCGGATGGCCGGCCGGACAGGCGAGGAAGAAATCGTCGGCAAACACAGGTTCGATATCGAGGTCCGTGGCTGACACGATTGCAGTGAGCGCGAAATCGCAGCGCTCGCGGCGCAGCAAGTCCAGGCAATTGTCGGCCGTGACATCGTACAGGGTGATGTCGATGCCGGGATGCGCGGCGCGGAAAGCGGCAATCGCCGCCGGCAAGTGCTGGGCGCACAGTGAAGGCAAGGCGGCAATCGTGACCCGGCCCTTGCGCAATGCCGCCAGGTCGTTGAGTTCGCCCACTGCATCCTCGAATTCAGCCAGCAAGCGCGCCGCCGAAGTTTCAAAGCGCCGCCCTTCCACCGTCAGCTCGACCCGGCGCGTGCCACGGTCGAACAGGCGCACGCCGACATTGTCTTCCAGGCCCTGGATCAGCACTGAAAATGCCGGCTGCGACAAGTGCGACAACGCAGCGGCGCGGGTAAAGTTTTTTTCCCGCGCCAGCGTGAGGAAGGCTTTCAAGTGCCGGGTGGAGATGTTCATGCAAGCCTTCATGCGGACGGTTGTGTGCTGGCGTTAATTTGCCAGCGTTTCTATGCGGGCCTTATGCGGTCGTTCCTGCCCGCTTTTATTTAAAAGACGTATCAATCCATTCGAATTATAAATTTTTATTTGGACTGCAGTTGCTGGATAATCCTGCCACTACCCTTCTCCCTCACGCATCGCGCGCACGCCACCATGATCGAAACTTCGCAGAAACGCTTCATCGGCCCCGTCATCCGGCTGCACCCGGCCGACAATGTGGTGGTGGCCCGCATCGATGTGCCGATCGGCGCCGAAGTGCCGTCTGAAAACTGCGTGACGCGTAGCCAGGTGCCGGCCGGCTACAAAATTGCCGCCCGGGCCATCAAGAAGGATGAGCCGATCCGCAAGTACAACGTCGTGGTTGGCTTTGCCTCCATTGACATTCCGGCCGGCACCATGGTGCATAGCCACAATACGGATTTCCGCGAATTTGACCGCGACTATGCGCATGCCTCGGAATACGTGCCGGTGGACTTGCTGCCCGAAGCGCAGCGCGCCAGCTTCGAAGGCATCGTGCGCCGCGACGGCCGGGTTGCCACCCGCAACTACATCGGCATTTTGTCGACCGTGAATTGCTCAGCCACCGCGGTCAAGAAGATCGCTGAATGGTTCACGCCGGAACGCCTGGCCGAGTATCCGAACGTGGATGGCGTGGTCGCCTTTGCCCACGGCCTGGGCTGCGGGATGGAAATGACGGGCGAGCCAATGGCGCTGCTGCGCCGGACCATTGCCGGCTATGCGCGCCACGTCAACCTGGCTGCTGCGCTGATCGTTGGCCTGGGTTGCGAGCGCAACCAGTTGAATGGCGTGATGACCGATGAGCAGCTCGAAGCCGGGCCGCTGCTGCGCACTTTCGTGATGCAAGACACGGGCGGCACGCGCAAGACGATTGAAGCCGGCATTGCCGCAGTCAAGGAATTGCTGGTGGAAGCCAACAAGGTCAAGCGTGAAACCGTGTCCGCCAGCCACCTGTGCGTGGGCTTGCAGTGCGGCGGATCGGACGGTTTTTCATCGATCACGGCCAACCCGGCGCTGGGTGCGGCCATGGATATCCTGGTGCGCCACGGCGGCACCGCCATCCTGTCTGAAACCCCAGAAATATATGGCGTTGAACACACGCTGACGCGGCGCGCCGTGTCGCGCGAAGTCGGTGAAAAACTGATCGAGCGCATCCGCTGGTGGAAAGAAGAATATTCGCCCGGCCGCGACGTGCAAATCAATGGCAAGGTCAGCCCTGGCAACCAGGCTGGCGGCCTGGCCAACATCCTGGAGAAATCGCTCGGTTCGTCGATGAAGGGCGGCACTTCGGCGCTAATGGCGGTGTACCGCTATGCTGAACCCGTGACCCAGAAGGGCTTTGTGTTCATGGATACCCCGGGTTACGATCCCGTCTCGGCAACCGGTCAGATCGCCGGCGGCGCCAACGTGATCGCGTTTACCACCGGCCGCGGTTCCATGTTTGGCGCCAAGCCCGTGCCCTCGGTCAAGCTGGCAACCAATACGCCAATGTTCAAGCGGCTGGAAGAAGACATGGATATCAATTGCGGCGAAATCCTCGACGGCACCGCGTCGATCGAGGAAATGGGCCAGCGTATTTTCCAGTTGCTGCTCGACACCGCCTCGGGCCGCGCCTCCAAGAGCGAGTTGCTCGGGCTGGGCGACCATGAATTCGTGCCCTGGCAAATCGGTATCATGAGCTGACCCGACCTTTCCAGATACCAGATCCAGATTCCCGATGAGTGCAACGCCGGCCCCGCGCCGGCGTTTGCGCAAGCTGCCACAGCAGCGTCCAACAAGAAAAGGAGTTTCAAATGCATGCATCGACCCGCCTGACCGGCGTTTTCTCGCCGGTGGTTACACCGTTCAAGGCCGACCTGTCACCGGATGCGGCCAAGCTGGTCAGCATCTGCAAGTGGATGCTCAGCCAGGAAGTCGGCCTGGCCGTATTCGGCACCAACTCTGAAGCCAATTCGCTGTCGGTGGGCGAGAAAATTGAATTGCTCGATGCGCTGGCTGAAGCCGGCGTGCCCGGCCAGCGCATGATGCCCGGCACCGGTTGCTGCGCTTTCACCGACACCGTTGCGCTGACCCGGCATGCGATGAAAATCGGCGCCGGCGGCGTGCTGATGCTGCCGCCCTTCTACTACAAGGGCGTGTCCGACGATGGCTTGTTCGCCAGCTATTCGGAAGTGATACAGCGCGTGGGCGACAGCCGCCTGAAAATTTACGTCTACCACATACCGCAAGTGTCGAACGTGCCGATCACGCTGTCCCTGATCGAGCGCTTGTTGAAGCACTATCCCGGCACCATCGCCGGCGTGAAAGACAGTTCTGGCGACTGGAGCAATACCAGTGCGATGCTGGAACGTTTCCAGCCGCAAGGCTTCGACGTGTTTGCCGGCAGTGAAAGCTTCCTGCTGGCGACCTTGCGTGCCGGCGGCGCAGGCTCGATCACCGCAATGGGCAATGCCAATCCCGGCCCGATCGCGAAGCTCGCCCGCGAATGGAAAAACAGCGATGCCGACGCGCAGCAGGAAAAGCTCAATATCGTGCGCCAGACCTATTCGAAATTCCCGGTGATACCGGCGCTCAAGGCAGCCATTGCGCATTACTCGGGCGATGCCGGCTGGGCCACCGTGCGTCCGCCGCTGGTCAATCTTGGCGCAGACCAGACCCGCGCGCTGATTCAGGCCTTGGACGGTATCGGCTTCACGATGCCGGGACTGAAATAATCGACGTCGTTCAAACATGGCCGTAGGGCCAGCAACAAGCAGCAAGCAACAAGCACAACAGCAGTAAGCAAGGAGAAGGATTTGAACCAGCAGCAGGATTGTGCCGTCATCATTGGCGGCGGCACCATGGGCCGGGATGTGGCCGGCATTTTTTATGCGGCAGGATGGGCGACGCAGGTCGTGGAGCCCGGCGCGGCCACCCGCGCCAGCCTCGCCAGCGCAGTGCCGGCGGCGGCGCAAGCGGCCGGCATCGTGCGCGCCGGCGGCCAGGTGCAAGCCGTTGCGACCGTGGCCGATATCGACTGGCGCGCAGTGCGCATCGTGATCGAATGCGCGCCGGAAAAACTGGCGGTCAAGCAGCAAGTGTTTGCCGAACTCGAAAAGCATGCGCCGCCTGGCGTGCCGCTTACCAGCAATTCCTCGGGCATACCGATCAGCCTGATCGGCGCATCCTGCAGCACGCGCGAACGCATGCTGGGCCTGCATTTCTTCATGCCGGCCCACCTGGTGCCGGCAGTCGAAGTGATCCGCAGCGAGCAGTCGTCGGAAGCGGTGGCGCAAGAAGTCAGTGCCATCATGCGCGCCGTGCGCAAGAAGCCGGTGCAGGTCAAAAAAGATGTGCCGGGTTTCCTGGCCAATCGCATCCAGCACGCGATGATGCGTGAAGCCATCGCCCTGGTGGATGAAGGCTTCGCCAGCCCGGAGGATGTGGATACGGCCGTGCGCTATGGCTTCGGCTTCCGCTATATCGCAGCCGGCCCGCTGTTGCAGAAGGACTTGGCCGGCATCGATATCCATTGCGCGGCAGCGGCCTCGATCTACCCTGCGCTGGCCAACAATACCGAACCCAGCCCGGTGATGAAAAACCTGGTTGCCAACGGCGACTATGGCGTCAAGTCGCCAGGCATGAAAGGCTTCTACCAGTGGGACCAGGCTTCGGCCGCGCGCGAGCAGCAACGGTATGAACGGGCGCTGGCCAAGGCGATGCAAATCCTGCGCGATGAAGAAGAAGAGGAAGCACAGCGGCAGGATGCAATGGGCAAGGCTTGACGGTGTGCGCTGATGGATCGGCGCTTGTGCACTTGCAGCAAGCCGCTGCACGCACTGCACTGGATAGTCGCTAAGTAGTATTCACAAGCACAGATTGGCTTGCACCATGGTGTTACACGGCAGGTCCGTGATTTATAATCGCTGGACAAAACGACAAAGGGTAGCCGAGCTGCCCGGTTCCTGATTCATTTATCCATCCACAAGGAGACACACAATGATCGTACGCTTCGCGCGCGCAGTTGCGCTGCTGGTCGGTCTGGGCATCGGTTCTGCCGCTTTCGCCCAGAATATTTCCGTTGCCACCGGCGGCACCGGCGGCGTTTATTACCCGATGGGTGGCGGCATGGCGGCGGTGCTGTCCAAGTTCGTTCCGGGCATGCAAGCCACGGCTGAAGTTACCGGCGGCTCGGTCGACAACCTCAAATTGATTGCTTCCGGCAAGCCTTACATCGGCTTCTCCATGGCCGACGCAGCCCAGGATGCCTACAAGGGTGAAGACAAGTTCAAGAGCGGCAAGGTTGGCGTGCGCACGCTGATGGTGCTGTATCCCAACCGCATGCACCTGGTCACGACCGAAGGCCGTGGCGTGGCGAAGCTGTCGGACTTGAAGGGCAAGCGCATCTCGACCGGCTCGCCGGGCAGCGCAACGGAAGTGATGGCTTTCCGCATCCTTGAAGCGGCGCACCTGGACAAGGATCGCGACGTCAAGCGCGAGCGCCTGGGCGCGGCTGAATCGGTGAACGCCATCAAGGATGGCAAGATCGATGCCTTCTTCTGGGTTGGCGGCATTCCGACCGCAGCCGTGACCGACCTGGCCAACACGCCAGGCGTGAAGCTGAAAATGATCGACCACGCCGAAGTCGTGCCGGCGATGAACAAGAAATACGGCAACCTGTATGTCGAGGACAGCATTCCCAAGGCTATCTACAAGGGCATGGAAGCCGACAACAAGCAGGCAACCGTGATGAACATCCTGGTTGCGCACGAAAGCATGGACGAGAAGACCGCCTACAACATCGTCAAGACGGTGTTCGAGAAAAAGGCTGACATCGTCGCCGTGCACAAGGAAGCTGAAAACTTCAAGCTGGAAAACCAGAAAGCCAGCGCAACGCCTGTTCCCTACCACCCGGGCGCGGCCAAGTATTTTGCCGAAAAGGGCATCAAGGTCAACTGACCTGGCCCCGGCAGACAACCCCGCCATCCGGCGGGGTTTTGATTTGTGGGATCGCAGAATATCCCGACTCCCCCGAGGATGAGATGAAATGAGTGAACTGGCCCAGGTGAACGACAAGGACGGCGCCGTCAGCGAAGAAGCGCTGCGCAAAGCCGAGCAATTCATAGAAGAAGAGGAAGGCGCGGCCAACAAGATGGGAGGCTGGGCAGGCGCCTTCCTGACTTTCGGCGCGGTCGTGATGTCGCTGTTCCACCTGTGGGCGGCCTATGACATCGTGCCCACGCAAACGCTGCGCCCGGTGCATGTGGCATTCGTGCTGTTCCTGACTTTCCTGATGTTCCCGATTGCAAAGCGCTTCCGCCACCGCATCATGTGGTGGGACTGGGTTGCCGCCCTGCTGTCGGTTGCCACCATCGTCTACCTGCTGATGGGCGGCGACGATTTCTTCGACCGCAATACCAGTCCCGGCACGGTCGACATCCTGTTCGGCACAGCGCTGATCCTGTTGATCATGGAAGCGATGCGACGCACCAATGGCTGGATCATGCCGATGGTCACCACCGCCTTCCTGGCTTATGCGCTGCTGGGCCCTTACCTGCCGCAGCCGTGGACCCACAAGGGGTATGAGATCGGTCGCCTGGTTGGCCAGATGTACATGACGCTGGAGGGCATCTTTGGCACGGCCGTCGATGTCTCATCGTCGCTGATCATTCTGTTTACGATCTTTGGCGCCTTCCTGCAGTTTTCCAACGCCGGCAAGTTCTATATCGACTTTTCATTCTCGGCCATGGGCGGCAAGCCCACCGGCGCGGGACGCACCGTGGTGCTTGCCTCTTTCCTGCTGGGCGGCCCTTCCGGCTCGGGCGTGGCTACCACCGTGACCCTGGGTTCAGTCGCCTGGCCGATGCTGGCCAAGGTGGGTTATGAACGCAATGCGGCTGGCGGCTTGCTGTCGGCTGGCGGCCTGGGCGCAATCATTTCACCGCCGGTGCTGGGCGCGGCCGCCTTCCTGATTGCTGAATTCCTGAAAATCAGCTATCTCGACGTGCTCCTGATGGCGGTGATCCCGACCGGCCTGTTCTACCTGGCATTGTTCCTGATGGTGGAAATCGATGCCCGCAAATACGGCATGCGCGATGCGGTGTTTGAGAAAGTGGAAAGCGTCGGCGTGCTGGCGCGCAAGTACTGGTTCCACTTCCTGTCGCTGATCTCGATCGTCATTTTCATGATGTGGGGTTTCTCGCCCGTGCTGTCCGTGTTCTGGGCCACGCTGGTGTCGCTGCTGACCAGTTTCCTGCGCGCAGACACGACGCTGATTTCGCCGGCTGAGCTACGCGAAAAAGGCATCATCCGCGGCCTGGCGCAATCCAAGCTGGTCAAGGCGCTGGAAGGCGGCTCGGTGGGCGTGTTGAATGTGGCCGCCACCTGCGCTGGCGCCGGCCTGATCGTGGGCGTCGTCACGCTGACCGGCCTGGGCCTGAAGTTTTCGGGCATCGTCATTGACTATGCCGGCGGCAACCTGCTGCTGACCGCCATCTTCACTGCGCTGGTGGTGTGGATCGTGGGCCTGGCGGTGCCGGTGACGGCGTCGTACATCATTTGCGCCGTGATCGCAGCGCCTGCGCTGACCAAGCTCGGCGTGCCCGACTTCGCAGCCCACATGTTCATCTTCTACTACGCCGTGTTGTCCGAAGTGTCGCCACCGACTGCGCTGTCGCCGTTTGCGGCCGCTGCCATCACCGGCGGCGATCCGTACAAGACCACGCTGCAATGCTGGAAGTACACCGTGCCGGCCTTCCTGGTGCCCTTCATGTTCGTGCTCGACCCGAGCGGCCTGGGCCTGTTGCTGATGGGTTCGACCAAGGCGCTGGCAACGGCCAACTGGTGGTCGATCGCGGAAGTGGCCTTTACCGGCGCGGTCGGTATTGCAGCACTGGCGGCGGGCTTCCAGGGCTGGATGCTGGTCAAGACCACGATGCTCGAGCGCATCATGTTCCTGGTCGCGGGCTTTGCGCTGGTCTACCCATCCGTAATCGCCGACCTCGTCGGCTTTGGCCTGGTGATCGTGGCGGTTGCTTCGCAAGTGGTGCGCAACAAGCGCGCGCTGCCCTTGCCCGGCTAAGTCAGCAGTGGCGATGGGCCGGAACAGGACAACCGGCCCATCGCCCCAGCCTAGCCGCCGGCGGCGGCTTTCTCCAGCGCCGCGACATCCAGTTTTTTCATGCCCAGCATTGCTTCCATCGTGCGGCTGGCCTGGTCCGGATTGGCCATCAACTGCGGCAGCACGCGCGGCACGATTTGCCACGACAAGCCAAAGCGGTCCTTGAGCCAACCGCACTGCCGGGCAGCCGGATCGCCGCCAGCGCCGAGCTTGTCCCAGTAATAATCGACTTCCTGCTGGTCTTCACACATCACCTGGAAGGAAATCGCCTCGCTGAAGTGGAACAAGGGGCCGCCATTGAGCGCCGTGAACGGCTGGCCGTCGAGCTCGAAAGCCACCACCATCACACGCCCGGCCGGCTGGCCGTGAATGTCGTGCCCGGCCTCCGTGTAGTGCGACACCTGGGTGATGCGGGAATGCGGAAAAATGCCGACGTAGTATTGCGCGGCGTCTTCAGCCTCGGCATCAAACCACAGGCAAGGCGAAATCCTGGATAAGGCTGCCATCATGTCTCTCCTGTATCGCTTAAGGCTGCCGCGGCGGGTGCCGGCGGCAGCGGTTCACGCGGGATCGCTTGCGCTTGTGGATCAGGCGCCGGGCTGGGGCTGGCCAGAGCCTGGCAGCGGCTGCAGCATGCTGAGCCGGTTGCGTTCGCTATCGTAGAAGGCGACGTAATGGCCAACACCCGGGATTTCCATCGGCTCGCCCAGCACTTCGCCGCCGGCCGACCTGACCTTTTCCATTGCAGCGCGGATGTCGTCCACACCGATCACCACAGATGGATGCTGGGCCTCCGGCATCTGGGCCGATTTGCCATAGAAGCCGCCATTGATTGCGCCCGGTTTCAGCGGTCCGGCCGGGCCAGTTTCGGTGGTGGTGGCAAGCACATAGTTGCCCATTTCCGGGCCCAGCATCTGGGTCTGCCAATTGAAAGCGTTGCGATAGAACTGCGCGATGCGTTCGCGCTCTTCATACGGCAATTCAAAATGTACGACCGGGTTCATAGCTGACTCCTTGCGGTTGGACTAGGCGCGTTGTTGCGCAAGCATGCGCCGGGGAAGTGATGCAGCAAGCTGATGCGCGACAGTGAATGCCGGCAAGCGCCTGCTGCATCGTGGGAATGTGGTGTTGCGACGGGCCGGTTCAGAGCCGGGCAGCCAGCGCCGCGAGCTGGTCGGTGGCGATGCCCCAACCCTGGTGGAAGCCCATTTTTTCATGCGCCTCGCGGTCGGCTTCGCTCCAGTGCAGCGCGCGTGCGGTGTACAAGGTTTGCCCACCCTGCCCTTCAAAGTCCAGGACCACGGTGAGGAAAGGTTTTTCCGAGGGTTGCCAGGCACTGGTATAGGCGTCAGTGAATACCAGGCGGCGGTTGGGCACCACCTCCAGGTACACGCCGCGGTTCGGCATTTCTGTGCCGTCCGGGCCGCGCATCAGCACCATGCTGCTGCCGCCGGGACGCACGTCCAGTTCGGCATGCGGCGTGACCCAGGGCGGCGGCGTGAACCACTGAGTAAGAAGCGCCGGTTCAGTCCAGCACCGGTACAGTTTTTCCGGCGCCACCGGTATCAGGCGCTGCAGCACCAGTTCGCGGCTGGCAGTTGGGGAGTCGGGTGCGTTCATCTCATTTCTCCTTGGTGGCGGGCGCCGGCGGCTCCCCTAACAGCATGATCAGATAGCGCCGCAGGTGGGCCAGCGCCTCGAGCGCCACTTCCGGTCCCTGCTTGGCCTTGGCGAAAATAAACGCTCCCTGCAACACCGATTGCATGAAATACCCGAGGCTGGCGGCGCTCCAGCCCGCATCGGGCGCATACAGCGCCTTGGCGGCGGCCAGGTCGCGCTCCAGCTCAGCCACGTGGGCTGACATGCCGGCATCGCAAGCAGCGCGAATGCGCGGATGGGTTGCATAGGCTTCCTGCACCGCGGTGCCCATCAGGCAAGTGAAATCGGACACCTCGCCCTGCAGCAAAGCGGCGCGGAAATCGACATAGCCCAATATCCGGTCGCGCGGATCCGGCAAGCTGGCAAAGTCAGCGCCGCCAAACAGGCTGGCTGCCATCGTGCCGAACTGCTCGATTGCGGCCACGCCCAAGGCTTCCTTGCTGGCGAAGTGATGGAAGAAACCACCCTTGGTGACGCCGGCTGCCTGGCAGACTTCGTCTACCGTCGTGGCGGCATAACCTTTCTTCCTGATCACGTCGCGTGCCGATTCCAGCAAGCGCGTGCGCGTTGCCTGACTGTCCCTCGCTGCCATCCCCGTTTCCCATGTCCACAACCGAACCGACCGGTTGGTATGTAAGTTAGTCGCTGGCCCAAGGGAAGTCAAGCCGCGTGCGACTGCAGCGCCGCCGACAGCAAGCGTTCAGCCGCAGGCTGGTGCAGCGGTGCTCGGCCAAGATCTTGCTCGACCGTCCCCTGCTCAACCGCTCGCTCCCTTTCGAGCAGATGACGGGGACAGGGATGGACGCGACCGCAATGCAAGTGCTGCGCTGCGCGCCCGGCGCCGCGATGACAGTGCGCCCCATGCGGCGCGTTGCCGCAAGCGGTATGCTGTGCGCGATGCCGTGCCTGCCCCGAGCAGCCGGCTTGCGATATCAGACAAAAGGAGACGCTGGATGATCAAACCCGCACTGAGGCGGCTGTTGGCTGGACTGGGACTGGCATTGTTTGCGCTCGGCGCCGTGGCCGAGGGCTATCCCGAGAAACCCTTGCGCATCGTCGTGCCTTATCCGCCTGGTGGATTCAACGACACGCTGGGCCGTACCGTGGCCGAACACCTGGGCCGCGCCTGGAACCAGACAGCCGTGGTGGACAACAAGCCCGGCGGCAATACCATCATTGGCAACAATATCGTGGCCAAGGCCCCAGCCGATGGCTACACGATCCTGGTCACGCCACTGCCCTTCTCCGCCCTGCCCGGCTTGTATGGTGCCAAGCTGCCGTATGACGCGCTCAAGGATTTCCAGCCCGTGGTCCATGCCGGCAGCACCCAGAACGTGCTGGTCGTGCGCAATACGCTGCCGATCAATAGCGTCAAGGAGTTGCTCGACTATGCGCGCAAGAATCCGGGCAAGCTGAATTTCGGCTCGACCGGTTCCGGCTCGTCCAACCACTTGTCGATGGAACTGCTGCTGGCGATGACTGGCACGAAGATGACGCATGTGCCGTACAAGGGTAGCGCGCCGGCGGTGATGGCCATCATCGGCGGCGACATCGATGTGTTGTTCGACAACCTGCCCAATGTGCTGCAGCAAATCCGCGGCGGCAAGATGAAGGCCCTCGCCGTCACCGGTTCGACCCGCGCGCCGCTGTTGCCCACGCTGCCGACCGTGGCAGAAGCCGGCGTGCCTGGTTATGAAGTGAATGTCTGGTTTGGCTTGCAGGTACCGGCCGGCACGCCGCAGCCAGTGGTGACCAAACTGAACCAGGAGATCGTGCGCATCCTGAAAGAACCCGACGTGGTCGCCAAATTCCGCGAGCAGGGCGTGGAAGTGGTAGCCAGCACACCTGCCGCCTTTGGCCAGCTGGTCAAGTCCGAGGTCGGGAAGTGGAACGACGTCATCCGCAACGCCAATATCAAGCCGGACTGATCGATCCCCTGCCCGCCCGGGCTGTTGCCTGCCCGGCTTGCGCCGGGCCAGCCGCGGCGCAGCGCGCTGCGGCGGCTCCGCCCCCCTGACTCCTGCTACCACGTCCACCCCATGAAGATCACCAACCTGACGCTGACCCTGTTCAACTGGGGCAACATACCGCCCACGAGTTACGGCGCACACACTGGCAAATTCACCGGCAACAGCAAGCTGGGCTTGCTTGCCATCACCACCGATGCCGGCATCACCGGCCATGCCTTCCTCGGTTCCGCGTTCTATGCGGCCGACCTGGATGGCCCGGCGCTGGTGCGTTATTTCAAGCCCATCCTGCTGGGGCAAGATCCGATGGACCGCGAGCGACTGAACCGGGCGATGTGGAAACGCGTGCGCACCGCCACCGTTCGCGGCATCGGCGCCATCGACGTGGCGTTATGGGATATCGCCGGCAAGGCAGCCGGCTTGCCGGTGCACAGCCTGCTGGGTGCGTATCGCGACAAGGTACCGGCGTACATCAGTTCCGCTGTGCTGGACAGTCCTGCTGCCTATGCCGACGAAGCCTTGCAATACAAAGCCTTGAACATGGCGGCGTACAAGATCCATCCCCCGCAGCAGTGGCGCGACGACATCCGGGTTTGCGAAGCGGTGCGGCGCGCGGTGGGCGACGATTACCTGTTGATGCTGGATGCCGCCTGGAGCTACGACTATCCGGCCGCATTGCGGGTTGGGCAGGCGGTGCAGGGCCTCGGTTATTACTGGTATGAAGATCCCTTGGCCGATGCCGACATTTACAACTATGTCGCGTTGAAGAAAGTGTTGTCGATTCCGATCATGGCGACGGAGTATCCCGCTGGTGGTTTGGATTCCTATGCGCCGTGGATCATGGAGCGGGCGACCGATTTCCTGCGCGGGGATGTGGCGGTGAAGGGTGGCATCACGACCATGATGAAGACTGCGCACCTGGCGGAGGCGTTTCATTTGAATTATGAAGTTCATCATGGCGGGAATTCGCTGAATAACTTCGCGAATTTGCATGTGATTATGGCGATTGCCAATACCGAGTTTTTTGAGGTGTTGCTACCCTCGGGGTCGCAGCGGTATGGGTTGGTGGAGGATATTGTCATTGATCATGACGGGATGGTGCGGGCGCCGATGGCTCCGGGGATTGGAGCGGAGATCGATTTTGAGTTGATTGAGAGGGAGAAGGTGGGGGTATTGGAGTAAGGGTTTGGGCTTGGCAGCGGGCTTGGTTTGGTTTGCTGCTTGCGTGGGTTTTCTATTCTTATAAAACTTATTTTCTTTTCTTTGTGTGAAGCCGGGAATTCGCCCCGGCGGGCGAGTAACTTTCTCTTGTCGCGACAAGAGAAAGTCACCAAAGAGAATCGCTCTCGG
>JAQGMC010000109.1 GCA_028292545.1 Paucimonas sp. | reverse complement strand
CCGATATTGCCTTCGGTGCCCAGCAGTTCGATCGCTTCCAGCACATTGTCCAGGTTATGCGCCGGCTCGCCCATGCCCATGAAAACCACTTTTTTCACAGGGCGCATCGATCGCGCCAGTACGACTTGCGCCAGGATTTCGGCGCTTGTCACCTGGCGCACCAGGCCGCTGCGGCCAGTCATGCAAAACTGGCAGCCGACTGCGCACCCGACCTGGCTCGACACGCAAACACCATCACGCGGCAAGAGCACGCTTTCCACTGCCTGGCCATCGCCCAGGCCAACCAGCAAGCGTGCCGATCCATCGACTGCGGGATGGGATGAAACCAGGCGCGCCAGGCTGGCCAATTCGGCGTCGATACCGGGCAAAGCGGCGCGCAGTGCCTTGGGCAAGAAGTCATCGGCGCGACGGCGTCCCTGGTCATGCGGCCGCACTTGCAGCCAGTCGCGCAGCACGCGCTGTTCGTGAACCGGCAAAGCGCCGAGTTCACGCAGCTTGTGGCGCAGGGATTCGATTTGCATTGGCGATGGCGCGGGAAAGTCGGAATTGGAGGTGTTGCGTCAGTTTGCGCCTGTAAGCCGGGCGATGGTCAAGGCGGCGCGGCGTTCCATGATGGCGACGATTTCATCAATGACAGCAATACCCTTGAACGGCAGGCTGGGCTCAGCCGCCAGTGCCCGCGCGGCCGCGGGCATCAAGTGGGCAAATTCAAGCACGCGTTTGCGGGTTTGCGAAGCGGACAGCCCAGCCTCGACGGCGAACCGGTCCCAGTGTCGTAACTGCACCTGGCTGAACTGATAGGTGCCACCCAGTTTCATTGCCATTTTGGGGCTCAGCCTGGGATAGGCGGCGGTTGACAGCGCGTCATAGAGCGGCGCAAGTTGCGGGCCGGGTGTTGTGTAGAGCAAAGAGAAATTTTTGCCATGGGCATCGTGATTGCCCAGCAAGGCGTTGAAAATAACGTAGTCGAGCAAATGCACTACCTGGGGTGCGCTCGGCTTGGTAGTTCGACGGACAAGTTCAAAACACTGGGCCAGGCCAGGGCCACCCTCGCTCTGGTATTTCATCTCGGGTACGGTACCGAGCGCTTGGCAAAAATCTTCCTGGTGCAAGCGCACTTGCTGCATGCCCTCGCCACGCTGCCTGTCATAGCGCTCGACGAGCAGGAATTGCCGGTCCCCGGCACGTGCGATGCGAGCGTTCGCGGCCGGCAGCCGCATGCGGCGCGCAAGTGCCAACGAAAAGCCTTCGTTGGCCACGCTGTCCGGCAAGGATGCGATTGGCGGCTTCAAGATGTGCGTGCTGGCGACGCCCTCTGCAGGCAAGCCGATCCGGTCTCCATCGACTACGACCGGAAGCTTGTCCTGGGCACCAGCCAGCGAAAGCCGCGGGCCGTCACGGCCAGCCAGCATCGGGCGACGCGGCAGTTCGTCGAGAATTGACACCAATTCCGGTTCGCCAAGCCAGCGTATCCTGGCTGTGTCGACAGCATCCTGCGCTGGGGTCTGATGCAGTTCCAGCAAGCTGACCGAACCGGCGCATTCGCCGCCGATGCGGTCGAGCAAAGCAAAGTCGTTTTGGTCCGAAACCTGGAACTGTCGGGCGAGCAAGTGTCGCAACCGTCCTTCTGGAAGGAGACCGGCGAAGAAGGGGCGGGATTCGCGCTCGTCGAACGGCGCGCTGCGCAAGGGAAGCGATTGGGAAAGCGGCCTGGCATCTGCGCTGGCGAGCCAATTTTTGGAATAGGTGAAGCGAAGGTGGCCCTCGACCAAAGCGAGCAAGCCGGTGCGTTGCCCACCCAGCCAAACGGCAAGTTCACGCGCCATGTCCGCCTTCACGTTGTCCGGACTCCGGGTATGCCAGTCCGGAGACGCTCAGTTCCCCGCCCAGGCCAGCGATGACCCGCAACACGCTTTCAATTCGGAGGGTGGGCTTCCCGGCTTCGAGTTCTACGATAAACCGGGGACCGACGCCGCAGGCCAAGGCCAGTTGCGCCTGCGTCAGGCCGGTTTGCTTGCGCGCGCGCCGGACCAGTTTGCCAAGCTCAGCGGTGGTGTGAATTGCGTCCATAATAATTTTCCCGATCGGGATAATTATCACGGATTTCAGTCGATATACAACAGGATTTTCCCGATCGGGATGATTCGGCACCTTTTGCTCAAATAATGCGCAAAAAATCCCGATCGGGATGATTCTATCTCGCTCGCTGCAGCCCAGCGCCCCGATTTAAACGACCCGCTTTGCCCGCAGCTCCTCAATCTCTTGCGCACTCTTGCCCAACACCCGCGCCAGCACATCTTCGGAGTGTTCGCCCAAGAGCGGCGGCGCCTGTTCATAGGCCACCGGCGTGCCTTTCAAGCGCAGCGGACTGGCGATGGTGGCGACGGTGCCGCCATCGGCGCGCGGCATGTCCACGCGCAGGCCGCGGTGCACGACTTGCGGTTCCTCGAAAACCTGGCGGTAATCATTGATGGAGCCGCAGGGCACGCCTTTCGCCTCCAGCTTTGCCGTCCATTGTGCATTGCTGCCGGTGCGCATGGTTTCTTCAAGCTGGGGCAGCAAGCGCTCGCGGCCGAGGATGCGGTCTTGCACCCGGGCCCATTGCGGATCGTCGCCCAGGTCGCGCCGGTCGATCGCTTCGCAATAGCGCTTCCATTGCGTGTCATTGCCCACTGCCACCACCATCTGCCCATCCGACGTGTCGAACACCTGGTAGGGCACCAGGCTGGCGTGGCCGTTGCCATAGCGGTGCGGCACGCGCCCAGTGGCGAAGTAGCCGGTCACCTGGTTGCCGCCCAAGGCAACGATGGAATCGAGCAATGCCATGTCGATGTACTGGCCGCGTCCGGTCACGCTGCGGTGGTTCAGCGCGCCCAGTATCGCAATCGTGGCATACATGCCGGTGATGACGTCGGCAATGGCAATGCCAACCTTTTGCGGCCCGCCGCCGGGACGGTGGTCGGCTTCGCCGGTGATGCTCATCAAGCCGCCCATGGCCTGGAACACGATGTCGTAACCGGGTTGCTCAGCCTTGGGGCCGTCTTGTCCGTAGCCCGTGATCGAGCAATACACCAGGGCCGGATTAATGGCCGACAGCGCGGCATAGTCCAGCCCGTAACGGGCCAGGTCGCCGACCTTGTAGTTTTCAATGACGACATCGCACTTCGCGGCCAGTTCGCGCACCAGCGCCTGGCCTTCCGGCCGCGACACATCGACGGTCAGCGATTTCTTGCCGCGGTTGGCTGCGGCGAAATAAGTCGAGTCACGCGAATCGCCGCCATCGGCGTCTTTCACCCAGGGCGGTCCCCATGAACGTGAATCGTCGCCGACGCCGGGGCGCTCGATCTTGATCACTTCGGCGCCCATGTCGGCCAGGTTTTGCGTGCACCAGGGACCGGCCAGGATGCGGGACAAATCGAGCACGCGGATGTGGGAGAGCGTTTTTTCAGTCATGGTCTTTCAGTTCGACAGCAAGGGGAACAAGCACGGCGAGCGAAGTCACAGGCTCACTGCTTCAGCAATTTTGCGCGCTCCACCAGCGAGCGCTCGGACACATAGAATTCGCGCGCCCATTTTTCATAATCGGCAGGGCCACGATACCACTCGGTCTGGCGCAGGTTGTCCAGCGTCTTGCGATATTCCGGGTCTTCCGCGGCGGCCTTGAACGCCTCGCTCAGTTTCTTCACCACTTCAGGCGGCATGCCCTTCGGTCCAACCAGGCCATAGGGCGCGGGGTAGGCCAAGTCATAACCCAGGCTGCGCGCAGTCGGCACACCGGGCAGCCAGGCCGCCGGCTTTTCATCGAAGCTCAGCAGGATGCGCAACTTGCTGCCATGGGGCACGATGCTTCCCGCCGCATCGACGGCGGCAACCACATGGCCGCCCAGCAGGTTGGTCGCTGCTTCGCTGCTGCTCTTGAAGCCGATGTGATTGATTTGCGCGCCCGCCATGCTGCCCAGCGCTTCGGAGAGCAAGTGCATCGTGGTGCCGGAGCCCGCGGTGCCAATGCTGAGCTGGCCCGGATTGGCGCGCGCCCAGGCCAGCAAGTCCTTCGCTTGTTGATGCGGCGAATCGGCGCGCACGGCGAGCACGAAGCTGTAGCCGCCCAGGCCGGCAATCCACGTGAAATCGCGCAGCGGATCCCAGTCGACCTTCTGCATATGCGGATAGCGCAACAAGCCTGCCGTGGCGGCTGCGATGGTGTAGCCGTCGGGCTTGTCCATCTTGGCCATGCTGGATGGGGCCAGCGTTGCGCCTGCGCCCGGCTTGTTCTCGATCACGATCGGTTGCCCGAGATGGCGGCTCGCAAGTTCGGCCAACTTGCGGAAGGTGATGTCAGTCGGCCCGCCGGCGCCAAAACCCACCAGCAGGCGGATCGGCTTGTTCGGATAAGCCTGGCTGGATTGTGCCTGTGCCGTGCCGGGCGCGAAGGCCGAAGCCAATAGCGCCGCGGCTGCCAGCAGCAGTGCGCCGCTTCGTTTGATGTGCAGGAAAGCCATTGCTGCTCCTCGTGTTGTGGTTATGGTGTGGCGTCTGGTTGTGGGACGGATTGCGGTGCCGGCTCAGGCGCCGCCCACGCTCCACGATGGACGCGTATTGAGCGTATCGACGTCGAAGCCGGCAAGCTGCTTGTAGCGGCTCTCGGTTTGCTTCAATTCCTGTGCGGCGTCGCTCACTGCGGCCTGGCGCGCCAGCTGGCTGATCTTGGCCATCACGTCGCCGGCCTGGCGCCGGTTTGCT
>JAQGMC010000107.1 GCA_028292545.1 Paucimonas sp. | reverse complement strand
CGCAAACGCCGCAAGGTTGCGCAGTGACATCACCGTTGCCGTCAGCGCCCTGGCAATTGAGCGCCTTGGCCAGGATGCGCGACAGCGTCGTCTTGCCCACGCCCCGCGTGCCGGTAAACAGCCAGGCATGATGCAGGCGTTTCTGGTCCAGCGCGTGCGTCAGCGCGCGCACGACATGCTCCTGCCCGACCAGGGTGTCGAAACTCCGGGGGCGGTATTTACGTGCGAGGACTTGATAGGACATGTGGGCAGCGGCCGGAAGACGATTGCATGCTGCGCATTCTACCCGAGCGGGCGCTGGGCAACGAAGGCCTGCGCTGCTTCATGGCGGCCAAACCGCCGCCGGACAACAATAAGCCGTGCGCAGCTTGCATCCCGGCAGGGACATGCATATTCGACAATAGCCTTGGCGCCCTGCCGGGGCCCATAGCTGGACCCGATCACAACAGAATCGAACAGGAGCGCTTGTAATGCAATGGCCCACGCATGAAGTCAGCAACCAGGTTCCGGTGCTGCAAGACATCAACCTGTACAGCAGCGACCTGGCCTTGCAGGATGGCTTGCGCATGCTGCCGCGCGAAGGCCGCGACCGGGAACTGGCCGCGCTCGGTGCAGAAATCGGCAGCGCCAGCTTTCTTGAGCTTGCCGACCGGGTCAACCGGCTGTACCCGCCCGTGCTGGAAGCCTTCGACCGCTTTGGCAACCGCATCGACCGGGTAGAGTTCGATGCCGGATGGCATGCCTTGCTGACCGCGCATCGCCGTGCCGGCATGCAGGCAGGGGCATGGTTCGCGCCGGGCGCGGACGCGCACCTGTCGCGCGCAGCCGCCTGGTTTCTTTTCGGCCAAGTGGAATCGGGCTCTATGTGCCCGACCACGATGACCTTTGCCGCCGTGCCGGTCCTGCAGAAAGAATCCACCCTGTTCCGCGCCCTGGCGCCCAAGCTGCAAGCCAGCGTGCATGACGCACGCGACCTGCCGCTGCCGCAAAAGCAATCGATGATGGTTGGCATGGGCATGACTGAAAAACAGGGTGGCTCCGACCTGCGCAGCAACAGCACCGTGGCGCGGCCGTTGGCCGCGGCCGGGCGCGGCGAAGCCTACCTGTTGACCGGCCATAAATGGTTTTTCTCGGCCCCGATGTGCGACGCCCACCTGGTGCTGGCGCGCACGGCGCAGGGGCTGTCCTGTTTTTTTGTGCCACGCTGGCGGCCCGACGGCAGCAAGAATGCGGTGCTGATCCAGCGCCTGAAGGACAAGCTGGGCAACCGCTCCAATTCCAGCAGCGAAGTCGAATTCCTCGATGCCTGGGGCCTGATGGTGGGTGAAGAAGGCCGCGGCATACCGACCATCATCGAAATGGCGACGGTCACCCGCATCGATTGCGTGATTGGCAGCGCGGCCCTGATGCGGCATGCGCTGGTGCAGGCCATCCATCATGCGCGCCATCGCCTGGCTTTTGGAAAGCCGCTGGAACAGCAGCCGCTGATGCGCGCCGTGCTGGCTGACCTGGCGCTGGAAAGCGAAGCGGCCACCCACCTGATGCTACGCCTGGCGTCATCGCTGGACCGTCCGGAAGATCCGCTGGAGCGCGCCTGGCTGCGGGTGTTGACGCCGGCGGCGAAATTCTGGATCTGCAAACGCGCCATTGAATTCACTGGCGAAGCCATGGAAGTCTGGGGCGGCAATGGCTATGTCGAGACCGGCCCGATGGCCAGGCTTTACCGGGAAGCGCCGGTCAACTCAATCTGGGAAGGCTCGGGCAATGTGATGAGCCTGGATGTCTTGCGCGCCATTGAGAAGGAGCCGGAGGGATTTGCGCTGCTGATGGATACGATTTCTGCCGGCGCCGCAGCGCATCCTGCGCTGGCTGCCTTGCACCGGCGCGTGGGCGAGGCGCTGCGCCTGGCGCCGCAAGAACTGGAAAGCAACGCAAGGCGCCTGGCGCAAGACCTGGTGTTGCTGGTGCAATGCCAGCTGATGCTGCAGAACGCGCCAGCCCCGATGGCGGAAGCCTTCCTTGCCAGCCGCCTCGATGCCGCCCACGGCCGAATCTATGGCGCGCTGCAGGCATCAAGCGCGGTGCAGCAAGCAATCCTTGAACGGGCCTGGCCATCGAATTGACGCTGCGGTGCGGGACGATGCGGTGCGTGACGCTGCGCTGCGTGACGGTGCGGTGCGGCCTGCGCCAGGAAAGCCGTCGCCGCCGGCTATCAACGATAGCTGGCGAAATATGAAAAGGGGGAGGTAAAAAGAAAGGGGCGAGCCTTGTCTGCGGCACTTGCGGGAAATGGCTGTGGCTGCTTCGTTCCCGACCTGACCAGGTTGACCATGCCACAATGCGCAGGGGCCCGCCTTGGCTGCATTCTACCAGCAAAGGCGCGCGCTTGGCCGCGGCCACGGCTGTGCGGGATCAAATCCATCCTGCCTTGCCGCAACGGCGGCGAACCGATGTCAATCTGCTCAGATGCCGCGATCAGACACCGCGCTCAGATGCCCAGCGATTCCCACATCGCATCGACGCGCGCGCTGACTTCGCCAGACATGCGCAAGGGCGTGCCCCATTCGCGGCTGGTTTCGCCCGGCAACTTGTTGGTCGCATCGATTCCCATCTTGCTGCCCAAGCCGCTGACCGGCGACGCGAAATCCAGGTAATCGATTGGCGTGTTATCCACCAGCACCGTGTCGCGCAGCGGATCGACCCGGGTCGTGATGGCCCAGATCACATCCTTCCAGTCGCGCGCATTCACATCCTCATCGACCACGACGATGAACTTGGTGTACATGAACTGGCGCAGGAAACTCCACACGCCAAACATCACGCGCCGCGCATGGCCAGGGTAAGACTTCTTGATCTGCACCACTGCCATGCGGTAGCTGCAACCCTCGGGCGGCAGGTAGAAATCCACGATCTCGGGGAATTGCTTTTGCAAAAGCGGGATAAAGACTTCATTCAAAGCCAAGCCCAGCACGGCTGGCTCATCCGGCGGCTTGCCGGTGTAGGTTGAGTGATAGATCGGGTTGCGCCGCATCGTAATGCGGTCGATCGTGAACACCGGGAAGCTTTCCTGCTCATTGTAATAACCGGTATGGTCGCCATACGGACCCTCCAGCGCATGCTCATAGCCGGATGGATGCGCAGGGTCGGCATAGATATGCCCTTCCAGCACGATTTCAGCCGAGGCCGGCACCCGCAATTCGCTGCCGATTGCCTTGACCAATTCCGTACGACTGCCGCGCAGCAAGCCGGCAAACTGGTACTCCGACAAGCTGTCAGGCACCGGTGTCACCGCGCCCAGTATGGTGGCGGGGTCCGCGCCCAGCGCCACGGCGATCGGATAAGGTTGGCCCTTGTTGCGCCGCGCATGGTCGCGAAAATCGAGCGCGCCGCCGCGATGGGCCAGCCAGCGCATGATCACCTTGTTGCGGCCGATGACTTGCTGGCGGTAGATACCCAGGTTCTGGCGCTTTTTCTCCGGTCCACGCGTGATCACCAGTCCCCAGGTGATGAGCGGCGCGATGTCGCCGGGCCAGCAATGCTGGATCGGCAAGCGGGAAAGGTCGACATCGGCGCCTTCCAGCACCACTTCCTGGCACGGCGCGCTGCGCAATTCGCGCGGCGCCATGTCCCATACCGACTTGACCAGCGCGCCCATGCCCATCAGGTCGCGCAAGCCCTTGGGCGGCTCCGGTTCTTTCAGGCTGGCCAGCACCTGGCCAATCTTGCGCAGGTCGGCGATGCTTTGCGCGCCCATGCCCAACGCCACCCGCCGCGTGGTGCCAAACAGGTTGCCCAGCACCGGTATCGTATGTCCGGCGGGATGCTCGAACAGTAGCGCCGGTCCGCCCCGCTGCAGCGTGCGGTCGCAGATCTCGGTCATTTCCAGGTGTGGGGAAACGGTGGCGCCGACCCGCTTGAGTTCGCCAATCGTTTCCAATTGAGCAATAAAATCCCGTAAATCTGCGTATTTCATCTTTTTTGCGTTTGTTCAATGGACTGCAGGCAGTATTACGAGATTATGACAAGTAATTGATTTCTTGGCGTTTTATTGCAATGCAGAAGTAATGTCAGACAGAAATGTTATGACTTTGCAGTTTGATAGTATTGACTTGATATTTAGTACCTACCTACAATCCGGTCACCTTGATTGAGGAAGGGTTCCGGTTCAGGAGCCCGCGGTAAAAAGCCTGGTCAACTCACGGAGCACGGGGCTCCACATTTTAAGGATTGTTTTCCCGAGGCGTCAGCCTCATTCCCCGAAACTTCGTTGGATGCCCGCCTTGCATTGCAAGCCGCTGGGCAGAAACGAAAACGCCGTCCGATCCTGCCGCCCCACGCGTGCAACCGGACGATATCTGGATCGCGAAACGATTGCTCCTGCGTGCCCGGCATGACCGAGGCTTGTGGGATCTGTTGTGCCGCGCAATTTCAGGAGGTCTAACATGAAACGCTTTATCGAGTCGGTACCCGGCTGGCTGCGCAGCACTGCGCCCATGCACGGCGTTCGATCGGCCGTAGCAGGCGCCACGGCCGGCATCAAGGCGATCATGCGTCATGGCCTGAGCGCCGCCGGCGTCGTCGGCATCGCAGCCTTTGGCGTGCTGTATTTCAATCCCCACCTTGCAGAAGACGTCATTGCGCTGTCCCCTTTCAGCGCCGAAGAATCCGTAGCTGACGAAGGCGCCACCGTCGCCGCTGCCAGCACCAGCGCTGCCACCCTGGCAGTCGCAGCTCCCCAACCCGCGACACCGAAGCCAATCGCAGCAGTTGCACCGCTGGCGGCTGCCCCCGCCGCCAATTCCATGCTGGCCGATACGACAAAACAGCTGGAAAGCCGTGCCGCCAAACCGGCGCCGGCCCATCCGGAACAACAACGGGTGACGAGCTGGATTGCCAAGCGCTACCGCGTGGCGACCGATGCCGCCACCATGCTGGTTGGCGCCACCTACACTACCGCACGTGAAATCCACCTCGATCCGCTGCTGATCCTGGCCGTAATCGCCATCGAATCGCGCTTCAATCCCTTTGCCGAAAGCCCGGTCGGCGCCAAAGGCTTGATGCAGGTTATGGCCAACGTGCACCGCGACAAATTCCAGCCGCTCGGCGGCGTCCAGGCAGCACTGAACCCGGTCGCAAACATCAAGGTCGGCTCGCGCATCCTGAAGGATTATGTGAACCGCACCGGTTCACTCGAAGGCGGTTTGAAGATGTACGTCGGCGCGGCAGCCAGCGACACTGATTCCGGTTATGGCTCGAAAGTCATTGCGGAATACCACAAGCTCAAGGAAGTGGCGCAAGGCGCTGCCAAGCCGGCCGTAAAACCGGTGACGGCGCCGGCGAAGCCGCCGCAGGAAGCGCGCAATGAAAGCGAAGAGCGGGCCCTGCCTGAACCGGTGTAAACAACGCGGCCCCGCCCGTCAGGCGGCTTGCCGTGGCGGGCGGTTCGCCAGGTAGGCTTTCATCCGCGCCACGGCGGCATGCAGGTTTTCCATCGACGTGGCATAAGAAATCCGCAAGTAGCGCCTGGCTGTCGCCGGGCCGAAATCCAGGCCCGGCACCAGGGCCACGCCAGTCTCTTCCAGCAATTCCATCGACAGCTTGTCCGCATCGTCAGTCCAGCGGCTGCAATCCACATACACATAGAAAGCGCCATCCGGCACGACCGGTATTTCAAAGCCCAGTTCACGCAGGGCCGGCACCAGGTAGTCGCGCCGGCGGCGGAATTCATTGCGGCGCTCTTCGTACAGGTCGAGCGAATCGGGGGTGAAGCAACCCAGCGCCGCGTGTTGCGAAATGCCGGAGGCGCAAATGAAAATGTTTTGCGCCAGCTTTTCAACCTGCTCCACCATCGCAGGCGGCACCACCAGCCAGCCCAGGCGCCAGCCGGTCATGTTGAAATATTTTGAAAAACTGTTAATGACAATGACGTCTTCACCCAGCGACAGCGCGCTGACCGGCGCCTGGTCATAGCTCAAGCCCTGGTAGATTTCATCGACGATCGTGAAGCCCTTGCGCAACCGGACCTGGTCAACAATGCGCGCCAGTTCTTCGGGCAGGATGCTGGTGCCGGTCGGGTTCGATGGCGAAGCCAGCAAAACACCGCGGGTTTTGTCGGTCCAGTGGCGGGCGATATCTTCAGCGCTGAGCTGGAAGCGTTTTTCGGGCCCGCATTCCACCAGCCTGGCCACGCCCTCAAACGCCGCGACGAAGTGCCGGTTGCACGGATAGCAGGGATCGGGCATCAGCACTTCGCAACCCTGCTCGACCAGGGCAGCACAAGCCAGGAGCAGCGCACCGGAGGCGCCAGCAGTGACGATGATGCGGGCCGGGTCGACCTGTACCTGGTAGCGGCTTGCGTAATGATCCGCAATCGCCTGCCGCAGCGGCGCCAGGCCGGTGGCCGCCGTGTACTGCATGCGGCCCTGGGCCATCGCATGTTGCGCGGCTTCGATCACATCTGGCGGGGCGGTGAAATCGGGCTCGCCGATGCCCATGTTGATGATGGGCCGGCCCTCTTTTTCAAGGGCCGCAGCACGCTTGGCCAGCTCCATCACATGAAACGGCGCAATGGCTTGCAGGCGGCGCGCCAGCTCGGGAAAACTCATTGACTTGCTCCGGAAAATGCCTGGCGGTGGCTGGCGGCTTTAGCGGCCAGCCTTGACTTCAGTGCTGCGCATTGAGGTCGACAGCTTGTCGAGCACGCCATTCACATATTTGTGGCCGTCGACGCCGCCAAACGACTTGGTCAGCTCGACCGCTTCATTGATGACGACGCGGTAGGGAATTTCAATATGGTTCTTGAGCTCGCAAGCGCCGATCAGGAGCGCCGCATGCTCGACTGGCGACAGCTGGTCCATGGGCCGGTCGATCAGGGGCGATACCGCTTCGCGCAATTCATCGACCTGGTCGATCGTGTTGTACAGCAGCGCGCGGAAATGCTCGCTGTCGGCCTTGTCGAAACCATGCGCCTGGCGAATATGGGCATCGATGACGCCGACATCCTCATGATTCAGCAGCCACTGGTAGATGCCCTGCAACGCAAACTCGCGCGCGCGGTGGCGCGGCGTGCGGTTCTTGTTGGGATTGGCGTGGTTGGATTTTTCAGTCATGTCGTTCTCTAAGAGGCAGCGCAGCGGCCCGGCGCTGGCGGCCGGCCGCCGCCGCTGCCATTCACTGCCATTGGCTGCAATCAACGGCGCTCGTTGGCTTCCAGGTCATCGACCAGGACTTCATCCTCGTCGTCACCGGCTTCATCCTCCGCTGCCAGGGTCTCCAGCGCATAGGAAAGGTTGGCCATTTCAACTGCCACGCGGGCGGCGTCTGTGCCCTTCTCGACCATGCGCGCTTCCGCCTGTTCATCGGTATCGGTGGTCAGCACGGCATTGGCTACCGGTATGCCAAAGTCCAGTCCGACGCGGGTGATGCCGGCGCCGGATTCATTCGAAACCAGCTCGAAGTGATAGGTTTCGCCGCGGATCACGGCGCCAATTGCGATCAGCGCGTCGAACTGTTCCGTCTCCGCCATTTTTTGCAAAGCCAGCGGGATTTCCAAAGCGCCGGGAACAGTTACATGCAGCACATCGCCATCTTCCACACCCAGGTGCTTGAGCTCAGCCAGGCAGGCCGACACCAGGCCGTGGCAGACATCCGCATTGAAGCGGGCCTGGACCACGCCGATGCGCACGCCGCTGCCGTCGAGGTTGGGTTCATATTTACCGACTGTCATAGCGATTCCTGGTTCTTTATTGCCCGGGAGTGGGCTGGTAGCCGACGACTTCGAGGTCGAAGCCGGTCATGGAAGGCATCTTGCGCGGATTGGCCAGCAGTTTCATGCGACCCACGCCAAGGTCCTTCAGTATCTGGGCGCCGATGCCGTAGGTGCGCAAATCCATGCGCGAATTACGGGCCGGCGGTTTGGCTTCCGGTGAACACAGCGCGGCAAACTGGCTGAACATCTGCTCGGCCGATTCTTCGCAATTGAGCATCACCATCACGCCGCGCGGCGCAGCCTGGATTGCCGCCAGCGCAGACGCGGCATTCCAGGAATGCGTGGTGGCGCGGGTTTCAAGCAAATCGAGGATCGACACTGGCTGGTGCACGCGCACCAGGGATTCGGCGTCGCGGCTGAGTTCGCCATGCACCAGCGCCAGGTGGGCGCCGCCACTGGGCTTGTCGCGATAGGCGATCGCGCGGAAGCTGCCGTGCGCAGTTTCCATCAGGCGCTCGCCGACGCGCTCGACCATGCTTTCATTCTGGCTGCGATAGTGGATCAGGTCTGCAATGGTACCGATCTTGAGCTTGTGTTCTCTGGCAAATTCAATCAGGTCGGGCAGCCGGGCCATGGTGCCGTCATCTTTCAGGATTTCGCAAATCACGGCGGCCGGCGTCAATCCCGCCATCTCAGCCAGGTCGCAACCTGCCTCGGTATGGCCGGCGCGCATCAACACCCCGCCTTTTTGCGCCTTCAACGGGAAGATGTGGCCAGGCTGCACGATGTCAGATGGCTTCGCATGGCGCGCCACCGCAGCCTGCACCGTGCGTGCCCGGTCGGCGGCGGAAATGCCGGTGGTCACGCCTTCGGCAGCTTCGATCGAAACCGTGAAATTGGTGCCGTAGGCCGTGCCGTTGCGGTTCGTCATCATCGGCAGGCTCAGTTGCTCGCAGCGCTCGGCCGTGAGCGTCAGGCAGATCAAGCCGCGCCCGAAGCGCGCCATGAAGTTGATCGCTTCTGGCGTAACGAATTCGGCTGCCAGCACAAGGTCGCCCTCATTCTCGCGGTCTTCTTCGTCAACGAGAATGACCATGCGGCCGGCGCGCAATTCGGCGACGATCTCTTGGGTGGTGGATATGGACATGGGAAATGACTTCCTGGAGAGACCGCTATTCTAAATGATTTGCCTCACTTCCCCGCCCCGGCAATCACCTCCTGCAACTGGTGGCGGTCGATATCGGTATTGACTTGTATCCACAATGGCAGGTGGTCCGACAACTGGTAAGTGAATTTCGCCTTGTCCAGCTTGGGAAACAGCGGCTTGTGATTGCCGCAATAGAAATCGAGCACGCCGCCGCGGTTGCTGAAATTTTCGGGATAGCCGGGCAAGTGCAAGATCTGGTCATAGCGCTTGTTCTTTTCCAGGTTGGAGCCGAATTCATCCTTCAGCAGGGCCGAGGGCAGTTGCAAGCCCTGCGACGTCACGGCCGCGAACAGCGGACTCTTGCGCGACGGTATGTTGAAGTCCCCCATGACGAAAATATCGGGCTCAGTCCATGCTGGACGGCCCTTTTTCAGCAGCGTGACCTTGTCGCCCACCCACTGCGCCAGTCCCAGCAATTCCGGCCCACGGCCCTCTTCCGAGACACCCCAGCGGATATGCGTGCTGAGGACGGCAAAGTCAAAGTTGCCCGACTTGAACGAGGCCAGGTAGGGCGGACGCCACCAGTTCAAGTCCGGCAGCCATTCGTCGCCCTTGCGCACCCGGCGCGGAAAGGCAGCCGAAGCCAGGCCATTGAAGGCGACCTGGCGCGTGTCGAAGATGAAGCCGACGCGTTCCCGGTTGCCGCCGGCATCAAGCAGCGCGTCGGAATAAATCGCGCGCCAATACGGGCCGAGAACCGCCAGCACCCGCGCCAGGTCGCGCAAGTCATCACGCAGTTCGACGATGCCGATCAAGTCGAACTGGCCCAGGATTTCGGCAATGTAGTGGATTGCCGCTTGGGTACGCGCAACACGACCGAATTCGCGGATATTCCAGGTGGCGAGGTTGAAGCTTTCATCCAGTCGTGAAGACGGGACCTTGGCTGCTTCGATGCGGTCTTTCAGCACGAGCAAACCTTTGGCGATATCCGCGGAGACGGTTCGCAACTGCGTGATGTGGTGCATGCGGCCTCATAAGAATGCAGGCCTGCGCCTTCCCCGATCCCCGCAGCCAGGGGTTGATGAATGGTTTGCTGCAGAAGGTGGCGATTATAACAACTGCCTGGCAGCAGATGAGGCGGGCTGGGCAAGGTCGACGGTCAGCGCCAGTAACCGGATGGGCGCGGCTTGAAGACCCTGCGGCGCCCCTTCTGTCGGCTCAGTCCTGCTGCTTTGAAGACAGCATGCGCTCCACATAGCGCGCGATCAAATCCACTTCCAGGTTCACTTTTGCGCCAGCGCGCAAGTGCTTGAGCGTGGTCGCCTGCAGCGTATGCGGAATCAGGTTGATCGAGAATTCACAATCATCTGCATGGTCGATCACCCGGTTCACCGTGAGCGACACGCCATTGACCACGATCGATCCCTTGTAAGCGAGGTACTTGCCCAGTTCGCGCGGCGCCGCAATGACCAGTTCATGCGACTCGGCCACCGGCTCGAGCTTGCGCACCAATCCCAGGCCATCGACATGGCCAGACACCAGGTGGCCACCGAGGCGGTCGGCCAGGGTGAGCGCCTTTTCCAGGTTGACCGGCCCCTGCTGGTCGAGCCCGGCCGTGCGGTTCAGGCTTTCACGCGACACATCGACGTTGAAGGACGAGGCGGTCTTTGCCGTCACCGTCATGCAGGCGCCATTGATCGCAATCGAGTCACCGATGGCGACATCTTGCAGCGGCAGTCCGCCCGCCTCCACGGTCAGGCGCACGCCTGCATCCGGGCCGCTGCCCAGCACGTCAATGCCTGAAATTTCGCCAACTGCGGCAACGATGCCGGTGAACATGATTCGTTTCCTTCGTAGGTGGGCGGTGGTCCCGCCCGGTATCGAGTTGAGAGTGCTGGCTCAAGCCTGCGGGTAGTTGAAACGCGCCAGCACGCGCAAGTCCGGCCCGATGCGCGTCACCGCATGCCAGGACAGGCGCTGCACCCGCGCCAGGTCTGGCGGTGCCGCCAGGTCGAACAAGCCCTGTGCATCGCCGAGAATGCTGGGCGCCAGGTAGAGCAACAACTCATCCACGCATTGTTCGCGGATCAGTGAGCCATTCAGCTTGAAGCCCGCTTCAGCATGCAATTCATTGATGCCGCGCCGGCCCAGTTCCAGCATCAGGCCGGGCAAGTCGACCTTGCCGCGCGCATTGGGAAGCAGGATCACTTCATTGCCGGCGGCCTGCAACAGCGCCGCCTTGTCGGGGTCGGCGCCGGCGGCCACGATCCAGGTGCCGCCACCTTCCAGCACCTTCGCCTGCGGGTCGATTTCGAGCCGGCTGTCGATCACGATGCGGCGTGGCTGGCGCGGCGTTTCAATCGCCCGGACCGTCAGTTGCGGATCGTCTTCCTTCACCGTGCCAATGCCGGTCAGGATGGCGCAGGCACGGGCACGCCACCAATGGCCATCCTCGCGCGCTGCGGGCGACGTAATCCATTGGCTGCGCCCGTCATGCAGGGCGGTCTTGCCATCCAGGCTGGCGGCCGCTTTCATCCGCACCCAGGGCCGTTGCCGCTGCATGCGCGAGAAAAAGCCGATGTTGAGTTCACGCGCCTCATCCTCCAGCACGCCTTCGCTCACCTCGACGCCGGCTGCGCGCAGGCGTTCGATGCCCTGCCCCGCCACCAGCGGATTGGGGTCGCGCACCGCTACGACGACGCGCGCCAGGCCAGCCGCCAACAGCGCGTTGGCGCAAGGCGGCGTGCGGCCGAAATGGCTGCAAGGTTCCAGGGTTACGTAAGCAGTCGCGCCGCGCGGATCCTGCCCGCGGGCATGTGCATCAGCCAGCGCCTGTACCTCGGCATGCGCCTGGCCCGCCGGCTGGGTATGGCCAGCGCCGATCAAGTCGCCAGCGCGCACCAGCACGCAGCCGACGCGCGGGTTGGGCGTGGTGATGAACATGCCGCGGCTGGCCCAGGCCAGTGCGTGCTGCATTGCTTCTTCGTCGCTATGGAATTTCACGGGGATGCGGCGCGCATGGGTGAAGCGCTACCTTGGTGGTTGATGATGGTTGGTGGTGGTTGGTGGCGATCGAGGGCGTTGGCCTGGCCCTGCCCTGGCGCCCGGCGGCCCGGCTTTCATAAACCGCCTATTAAGCCGCCTATTCTAGCAATGTCGCGCAGTGCAAGCCGAGTCAGCAATCCGCGTCTGCCGCATCGGGATCGCAAGCCCGTGTGCGCCCCAGCAGGTTGACCACCAGCTTGCGCCGCTGCGGCCCGGCAGTGAGGAGTACAGTCCCGGCCTGCCGCGGCCGGCCGCTGGGCAGGAATTGCGGCGGCTTGCCGCTGCCGAAATCCACGCTGATGTTCACCGACCCGGCGATAGGGCCATAAGCGTGCAGGATTTCCTCTCCCGAATCCAGTACCTGGTTTGCATTGGCATCGCGCACCAGGCGCCAGCCCTGGTTCCAGTCGGCGGGCACAACCGGCAGCACGGCAACCGGTGCGCCGCTGCGCAAGGCGTGGGCGCGCGCCTGGCTCAAGCAAGCCATCCACATCGCGCTGCCAGCCTTGAGCGCCTGGCTGCGCAAGATGTCGCGCCAGGACGGCAGGGTGCCAACCAGCAGGATGGACGCCACCCCGAGCACGCACAGCATTTCCACCAGTGACATTGCGCCGCAGCGCCGCCGCCGGCAAGTGCGGCCCGGCTCAGTTCCAGCAGCGCGTGCCATTACCACTTGCGCCGCGTTCGCCGCGACTATCCAGGTTCAACACGCCGCAGTCGCTGTCGCCAGCACCTGTGTTCACTGCATCTGTGCCCGGACGCGCCTCGACCCGGACACAGGTTTCCAGGGTCTCGTCGGCGCAGGCAGTGGCCGATAGTTCGTAAGCGCTATCCTTGGGAGCAGGACCCGAATGCCAGGCGAAACCCTGCGGATCGTCCTGCGAAAAAGCGGCATAGCGGTTGGTCAGCGTGTAAATGCGCTCTTGCTGCTGCATCGCGCGCAGCAGCGCGGCCTGCGCTTCGCTGCGCCGGCTGCGGGCAAGCAGGCCGAGGTAGGCAGGATAGGCGATGCTGGCGAGGATGGCCGCGACGACCAGCACGACCATCATTTCCACCAGCGTAAATCCGGTGAATCCGGTGCCTGGACGATGGTGCTTACCTGGCACGCGCCTGCTCCCGCAACTGGTCCCAGTTGCCGATTTCGCGCCAGCTGAGTCGGCCGGCCGGCCCCTGTTCAGCCATACGCGCATCGGGCTCGGCAAGGCCTGCGGCAGGCTCCTGGAACAGCACCGACCAGGTCCGGCCTGAGGCGCGCCGGCCAAACGCATCGCTGGCGGCGGCGACACCCCCGGACTGGATCACGACCGGCGTTCGCAACAATGCCCGGCCCAGTGCCTGGCCGGTCGGGCTGGCTGACAATCCGCTCATCACATCAAGCTGCCACAGGCGGCTGCCGCTTGCCAGGCAAGGATCGGACTGCAGCAACATGCTGGAAAAAAGCACACGGCCGCCGGCCAGCACCGGCGCCTGGGTGATCCGTTCACCTTGCTGCGGTAAATCCAGCACCCAGCCGCGCACCGTGCCATCGAAGTTGAAAGCATCGCCCGTCACGCGAAAGCCGCCGCCATTCACCGCAACAGCACGGCGCGGCTTGAGCGCGGCCCGCGTTGCGGCCCTGGTGACGCCGGGCCTGTCATGTACGGCAAACAAGGATTCGGTGCGGGCTGAGGCGGGCGCCGCATCCCGGTGCTCCAGCCATTTGCCGCTACCGAGCAACACGACATAGCCGCCGTCGTTGGCATGGGCAACCCGCGGCGCGGCGCTGATCGGCAAAGCGCGTCCGTCGCTGTCGACGGCATGCAGGATGCGTTGCACGGTCGTTGTGAAGCCCAGCGGACTGCGTGCATCCGGCGCAAAACTGAAGCGCCACAAGTTGCCGTTGAGGTCGCCGGCATAGGCATGCAACAAGCGTCCATCGTTGCCGGTTACGAGCGCTGGCGCGCCGAGGTGAAAGGACTGGGCGACACTCTCGCCCGCGGCCGGCAGGCGGTGGAAGTTGACGCCCTCGCTCCACGCCTGGCTGGGCAGCTTGTCCAGCGCCAGCAGGTAGAGCGCGGCTTCGCTGTTGATGCCGGCATGCGCCAGCAGGAAGCTGCGCTCGCTGTCGCCGCTTGCGCTGCGGCTTGCCAGGCGCACTATGCGCGGCGCGCCGATGACATGGCCGATACCGGCGTGGTCGGCATCAGTGAATTCAAACATCGCGCCACCGCTGTTGCCGAAGCGCCCGGGCGTGGTCACGTCGAGTGCGAACACGCCGGTTCCGCCGCGGCCGAAGCTGCCGGCGAGCACAGTCTTGCGCCCACCTGCGAAGTCCAGCGTGGCCAGGTCCAGGCCGCCGTCGACAAAGGCTTGCTGCGCGCCGTCCGGTGCTGTTAATTGCGGCACCTTCGGCAACAGGCTGGCCGGCAGCCAGGCAAACACTTCCGCACCCGTGGCGGCATCAAAAGCATGCAGCAAGCCGTCATTTGCGCCAGCAAACAAGTGGCCGGTGCCGTCCGCTGCGATGTGTCCAACCAGGCCGCCCTGGACGAATCCGCCCAGTGCTTGCAGGCGCCGGCGCAACAGGCCGCCATTGCCCTCCTCGGGAAGGCGCGCGGCGCGCAGCCAGGTTAGCCGGTTTGCACCCAGGCCATCGGGGCGGCCCGTCTCGGGTGACAGGTCCAGCGCTTGCCGCTGGTCTTCGCTCAGGTTGTTCCACTGCAGGGCCACGGTGGCGGCGGCGGGGGTTCCAGCTGAAACGGCGGTATAGATTGCGCGCTCGCCGGCCTCGGGGAGAGATGCGGTCCAGGCCGCTGCCGTCTCCCGCGTCAGCGCGGCGTCCGCGCCGCGTGCAAGTTGATAGCGTCGCAGCGCGCCGCTCCAGGTAAGCGTTTCGTGGCTGGCGACGAACAGGGCGTCGCCCTGCCCCAGCGCCAATGGGGCCGCCAACGGCGCGACGGCTGACTCAGCATCGCGCCGCAACTGCCGGAACAGTCGTCGCAAGCCGGCCAGTAATTGCGTGCCGTCGGCAGCGGCCTGGTAACTGTCGGCTAACCCATCCATGTTGCGATCCCATTCCACCTGTTCGGTATCGGGCCAGTTTGCCTGGGGCGGCGGGCTGGCGCGGAAGGGGTTGCCATCCTGGTTGGTATCGATGAAGCCGCCGTATTTGGCAGCCAGGTAAAACGGGCTGGCAGCGTAGTCAGCCGGGGTGCGGCCGATGTCCAGCACGCTGGTGCGCGCTTGGCGCTTGGTTGCTGGCCAGCGGGTGCCCAGGTTTGCCTGCCACGCCAGGCCAGCCAGCGCCAGACCGGTTGGGGACATCGATAGAGCTTGCGCGGATGTGGAGGGCAAGGGATTGCCGAAGCTTGCGCCAGTGTCAGTTTCCATCGCCAGTATCCGCTCCGGCGCGCCGCCCATCGCCGATGCAGAACCCGTGCCGGGGCTCGCAGCGGCATCGCGCGTGCCTGTTGCCAGGATATTGAGCACGGTATTGGCCTGGCAACTGGCCATGACGGGACCTGTGCCGCCGGTGCTGCCAAGATAATCGAGCGCCTGCCGGTAGGCAGCTCCGGTGGCGCCTGCGCTGCCCGATCCCGGCCAGCGCAACAGTTGTTGCAACAGGCTGTCGCGCGCGCTTGGCTCGGCCCCCAATACGCCGCTGGCACGGTTCCACAACTTCCCGGCATTCGCTTGCGGCAGCCCGGAATCTGGAGCGGGAGCAATCGGCCCGATGAAGCCGGCGGCAACCGCCGCGACCTGGTTCGCGACGCCTGTCGACAAGCCGAATTTCAACCAGGAAGATGCACGCTGCAGTTCGCCTTCAGGCTTGGAATGCGCGCCGTAACTGGTGCATAGCCAGGGCCGCTTTTCTTCGTCGCACACTTTCACGCGCACGGGCAGCTCGGCCAGCAAGCGCTCGCCGGCGGCGCGTTCGCAATACCCGCCGAGCTGCTGCTCGCTCAGCAAAAGCTTGATACCGCAGGACTGAATGAAAAGCGCCGGCACATCGAAGGGCACGGGACGCCCTGTGCCAAGCGCGGGCTGGTCGAGCCTGACCATCTTGCGCAGGCCTTGTGGCACCGGGCCATTGCTGCCGACATCCACCCTTTCAAGCACGGTGGCAGTTGCGGAATCGGCGGCGCGATAGCCGCCGAACAAGCCGTAGCGCAAGCTGTCGAGCGCAGTCATGCTGGCCCAGTTCATGAAATTGCCGCTATAGCCGCCATCGCAGCCATGACCGGCGCCGGCGTTGGAATCGACGATGAAATACCCGCGCGACGCGCCGTTGAAGCGATAGCATTTGCGGTGGTCGAAATAGCCTTCATACTCGCGCGCCGGCTGATAGTCATCGGGCCAGCTGCTGGCTAGCGCAGTGCCAGCATCGCCTTCCAGGGCCAGCAGCAGCAAGGGCGACACGGCGACGCGGGCATCGAAAGGGGTTTGCGCCAGGTCTACGGCTGCAAACGTGGCCGCTGCGGCCGGTACGGGCAGGAGCAAGCCCAGTGCTGCGGCCAAGGCGATCCTCAGCTGCAGCATGGCGCCTCCTTCCGGTAATACGATTGCAGCACCACATGGGTCGAAGGCCGGGCGCCGAAACCGATGGCGGTGACGCGGAACACCCAAGCCTGGCCGCCATCGGCTGCGCCGCCCGGACGGCGGTAGGGTAAAGCTTCGATGATGTAGCGCGGCAGCCGCGCGGGCAGCGAGGCAGAACCGGTTGCCAGGCGGCGTCCGGTGAAGCGGCCATAGGCCACCGCACGCGCCGTCTGCTTCCCGTCGTCGGCCAAGTCGACTACGGCCCAGGCGGGCGCCGCCTCGCTGCCAGGCTGGCACAGACCCTGGGCTGGATTGCTGTCGCCGGCGCCGCAGCCTGCGATGAAATCGACCGACTGCGGCAAGATGAAACGGGCGCTGCGGCTCTTGTCGGGATCGGGCACACCCTCAATATCGAGTTCAGCGTCACGCAAGGCAATTTCGGCAGCATGAAAGGCAAGCTGGCGATCGCGGTCGGCGCGCGCGCCGCGCTCGCCTTCGGTCGCCAGGTTAGCGGCGCCAACGCTCAATATCATCACTGCCGCAAGCATCGCCAGGCAGGTGACCAAGGCCAGGCCACGCTTGTTTTTCGCCGGCCTGCTGGCCCTGTGCGCAAGCTTGCAGCGGCTCATGCCGCCTCCGCAGTGGCGCTGCGCTTGCCGGCCCGTTGCCGCAACGGGATGGTCAGCGAAAACAGGCGGCGCAGGCGTTTGCGCTGGCCTGCCGGTTGCGTACTCTCGCTAAAACGCACGCCGGCGTCGGCGCTGGCTTGCGCCAGGCTGTACTGCGGCCCAAAGAAATCGAAGGAGCGGTTGCCAGGCAACTCGCGGCCCTCATCGGGACTGCGTACCAGCAGCGCGATGCGCACCGTCACCACTTCTTTCCAGCCCGCCGCGCTGCCCGCGCCGCTTGCTTGCGTTGCCGGATCGGGCAAGGCGCCGGCGCGCGAATAAGTGTCGGGCAAACCGTCGCCATCGGTGTCCACGCCGTACAGGACCTGCATGCTTTCCACGCCAGTGGCCAGGGCTTCGCCTTCCCAGCTCTTGCCGCTGCGCGCCAGGTATTTGCAGCGCAACTCGGGTTCGCCGCCGCTGCTGCGCGCGACATGAAAAATGCTCCAGCCCCGGCCGGCTTCCAGGTCGCCATCCGACGGTTCTGCAACGGCGGCGCCGGCGCAGTTGAGCATGCTGCCATCGCCATCACCGTCGGCAGCGCCGCTGCCAAAGAATCGTAGCGCCAGTACATCGCTGCCGTTGATTCCGGGGCGCAAGGGCGTTTCCAGTGCCGGGCGGGACTCTTGCAGGCGGGCGTCATCAAGGCCAACAATCGCGGGGCTCCAGCTGGCATCGTTGACGAGCGCCGCACCCTGGGTGCCCCAGTTTTCATAGCCGGCCTGGCGGATTGCGCGCTCGATTGCGGCCAATGCATACAAACCGTTCTCGGTCACACGCGCGCTGCCATCCTGGGCGCTGAAGCCTGCGCGTGCCGACAGCAGCGCCGCAATCGCAGCCAGGGCAAGCGCCGATGCCAATGCCAGGCACACCAGCATTTCAACCAGTGTCAGGCCGGGCTGGCGCAGTGCGGGAATGGCGCGCGTCTTCATGCTGCCCTACTCCACCGGAATCACCAGCAAGGGAAAGACCGCGGCTTTTTCGCCGAACGGCGATTGCCAACCGAGCTTGAGCACCAGCGGCCCGTCTTGCTTCGTACCCGGGCTGCACTCCCAGGCATAGCGCCGCTCCTGTTCCGACCAGGGACGACTGTCGCGGCAGACCACCGCGCGCGGCCGGGCCAGCACCGCCGACACGCGACGCTTCCAGTCGGCCAGTTCGAATGCATCCATTTCGGCGCTGCTGCAAGCCGCGCCCTGGCAGTCGCGTGCCGTGGCGGCTGGCGTTGAACCGGTGCCTTCGTCGATGGCAATGTCGAGCACGTGGTCGGCCTTGCCATCGACCGTCGAGGTGGGTGCGACGCTGCGACGCAGGCGGATGCGGTCGGCCAGTTCACCTGCCAGCAGGGCGGCATGGCTGAGCTGGGCGGAATGACGAGCTAGGCGCTGGGATTGCAGCAACAAACCCGAAGCGCCAATCACCAAGGTGGACAGGACCACCAGGCAAACCAGGATTTCAATCACGGTGAAGCCGGCGCAGGTCGTGGACACCAGACGCTGGCCAGCCACGAGACTTATCCGCGGACCTGTTTCGCGTTCGGCATGGCGAGCCTGATGGTTTGGGTACGGGTCCATATTGGTCAAGTGAGGAGCAGCCCGCGCCGGGCGATTATTGCCTTTATGCCAACAATAGGGGCAAAAAAAGGGCGCCGTCCTGAGAACCGCGCCCTTTCGAGATGTTTGGCTAACGACTGCCTGACTTTCGGTCGCGCCCGACTTCGGCGATCGCATCCTGGAACTCCGCCAGGTCTTCAAAGCTTTTATACACGGAGGCAAAGCGTATGTAGGCGATCTTGTCGAGCTTCTTCAATTCGCGCATCACCAGTTCGCCAATCTGCCCGGATACGACTTCACGCTCGCCGCTGGAAAGCAGTTTTTCCTCGATGCGATGGATGGCTGCATCGACAGCATCGGCGCTGACAGGCCGCTTGCGCAGGGCCAGCATCATGCTGCCGCGCAGTTTGGCCGGCTCATATTCGCTGCGGCTGCCGTTTTTCTTGACCACCGATGGCATGGTCAATTCAGTGCGTTCGTAAGTGGTGAAACGCTTTTCGCAAGTGCTGCAACGGCGCCGGCGACGGATGGTATCGCCCTCCTCCGACACCCGGGTATCGAGGACTTGCGTGTCGTCGTGATGGCAGTACGGGCATCGCATGGTTCAGGCCCCGGTAGTTGCAGCGGCATTGGCCGCAATCAAAGCGCAAGTGACGCGCCCAGAAGTGACTCGCCAAGTATAGTCAGCGCTTTCTGAGCATGACAAGCGTGGCGGCCGCTTGTTTAGGAGCAGCCCGCAAAAAGGCTGGCTAGAGACGTCCATCGAACGATGGTCGAGCGGATCATGCCGGCACGATCCGCTCCTGAACATCAAGCTTGATAAACGGGGAAAGCGTCTGTCAGCTTCTTGACTTCTGCCTTGACGCGTTCGATGGTCGCCGCATCGCGCGGATTGTCCAATACATCGGCCAGCAATTCGCCGACCTTGGCGGCTTCGGCATCCTTGAAGCCGCGCGTTGTCATGGCCGGGCTGCCCAAGCGGATACCGGAGGTGACGAAAGGCTTTTCCGGATCGTTTGGAATCGCGTTTTTGTTGCAGGTCATGTGCGCGCTGCCGAGGATCGCTTCGGCTTCCTTGCCCGTGATGTTTTTGGCGCGCAGGTCGACCAGCATCACATGCGATTCAGTGCGGCCGGACACGATGCGCAAACCGCGCGCGATCAGCGTGCGCGCCAGCACGTCGGCGTTTTTCAAGACTTGCTGTTGATAGACCTTGAAATCGGGCGCCAGCGCTTCCTGGAAAGCGACCGCCTTGCCGGCGATCACATGCATCAGCGGTCC
This sequence comes from Paucimonas sp., assembly GCA_028292545.1. Lineage (GTDB taxonomy): Bacteria > Pseudomonadota > Gammaproteobacteria > Burkholderiales > Burkholderiaceae_D > Lacisediminimonas. The sequence goes on along the minus strand of JAQGMC010000107.1, from coordinate 7,634 downwards.
ACCCTGGATGCCGGGAAAGATCGCTGAATTGATTGCCTTTTCATGTTCGGCGCGCATCAGGATCACGCCGCCGCGCGGGCCGCGCAGCGACTTGTGCGTGGTCGACGTGACGAAGTCGGCATGCGGAACCGGGTTTGGATACACGCCGGCGGCGATCAAGCCGGCGTAATGCGCCATATCGACCATGAAGTAGGCGCCGACATCCTTGGCGACCCGGGCGAAGCGCTCGAAATCGATGCGCAGCGAATACGCCGACGCGCCGGCAATGATCAGCTTGGGCTTTTTCTCATGCGCCAGCTTTTCCATTGCGTCGTAGTCGATCTCTTCCTTCTCATTCAAGCCGTAGGAGACGACGTTGAACCACTTGCCCGACATGTTCAGCGCCATGCCGTGCGTCAGGTGGCCGCCCTCGGCCAGTGACATGCCCATGATGGTGTCGCCGGGCTTGAGCATCGCGAAGAACACGCCCTGGTTGGCTTGCGAACCGGAATTGGGCTGGACGTTGGCGGCTTCGGCGCCATACAAGGCTTTCAGCCGGTCGATCGCCAGTTGTTCGGCGATATCGACGAATTCGCAACCGCCGTAATAGCGCTTGCCTGGATAACCCTCGGCATACTTGTTGGTGAGCTGGCTGCCCTGGGCCTGCATCACTGCCGGCGAGGTATAGTTTTCAGACGCGATCAGCTCGATATGCTCTTGCTGGCGCTGGTTTTCTTTCTGGATGGCGGACCACAATTCCGGGTCGACCTTGGCCAGCGTTTGGTCTTTGGTGAACATGATGATTCCAGTTGAATAGAGTGCACTCTCAACCGAATGAGGGCCGGGAAACGAGCAGAGGGAACGGCAGCCTCAAACGTACCTAACACCATCTTGGCTGCCCAGGCGCACGGCTTACGATCTCACGCTCCCCGATGGTTGCCCACCTTTTACGCCGCCGCAAGGACGCCGCTTTCGCCAGTTACGTGAGAGAAAATGGTGGCATATTGTAGTTTATGAGCCGGGACGGGGCAACCGCGTGCCCGGGCCACGCTGGCGGGCGATGTCGCCTCGTCCGTTGTTTTACCCAATCCCCACCCCTGTCTTCCCCGCGAAACGAAGGGTTCTTCCAAGGTCCTGCACAGGCAAGTGGAGCCCCGGCATCTCTTTCCTTTGAAGGGAGCGGCGCTGGCAAGGACAGTTCAATGGACCAGCACGGCCGGCCAAAACCCCTTCCCGGCCTTCGGCTAAAATGGCCATCCTGAAAGAACCCCGAAAGAGGCAAACATGATCGTCCTGGTTACTGGCGCAAGTTCCGGTTTTGGCGCCGCCATTGCGCGCCGCTTCGCCAAAGAAGGCCATCGCGTGATTGGCGCGGCCCGCCGCAGCGAACGCCTCCAGGCCTTGGGCAGCGAACTCGGCGCCGCCTTCCTGCCGCTGACGATGGACGTCGCCGAGCGCGCCTCGATCGAGCAAGCATTGGCCAGCCTGCCTGCGAACTGGAATGAAGTCGATGTGCTGGTCAACAATGCTGGCCTGGCGCTGGGCGTCACGCCAGCCCAGCAAAGCGCGCTCGAAGACTGGGAAACCATGATCGACACCAATTGCAAAGGCTTGGTCACGGTGACCCGGCTGCTGTTGCCCGGCATGGTCGCGCGCAACCGCGGCATGGTGATCAATATCGGCTCGATCGCCGGCGCCTATCCCTACCCGGGGGGCAATGTCTACGGCGCGACCAAGGCATTCGTCGACCAGTTCACGCTGAACCTGCGCGCCGACCTGGCGGGAACCGCGGTGCGCGCGAGCAATATCGCCCCGGGTCTGTGCGGCGGTACCGAATTCTCCAATGTGCGCTTGAAAGGCGACGATGCCGGCGCGGCGCGCGTGTATGAAGGCACCACGCCACTGACCGCGGACGATATCGCTGAAACCGCGTTCTGGATCGCCAGCCTGCCGCCGCACGTCAACATCAATTACGTCGAAGTGATGCCGACCTGCCAAGGTTTCGGTCCCTTCAACATCAAGCGCGAACCACGCTAGGCAATGGCCGGCTTCTCCTGGGATGTCCGCGTCTATTTCGAAGACACGGACGCTGGCGGCATTGTCTTCTACGCCAATTACCTGAAATTCTTCGAGCGCGCGCGCACCGAATGGCTGCGCGCAGCCGGCGTGAACCAGCAAACTTTGATGCAGGAGGAAGGACGCATGTTTGTCGTGCGCAGTACTGCGGTCGATTATTTCCGTCCCGCCCGGCTGGATGACCGGCTGCAGATTTCCGTGGTCGTAGAGAAGCTGGGCCGCGCCAGCGTAGAATTTTTCCAGCAGGCACGACGGCAAGGCGAACCGGACGTTCTTTGCAGCGGCCGCATCAAGGTCGCTTGCGTCGACAGCGCGGCCCTGCGTCCGGGCGCGATTCCCGCCAGCGTGCTGGCCAAAATCGACGCCTTCCACCCTCCTACCTGAAAACATTCGTTACAAGCCTGCGGGAAAACCGCAAGGTGACGTCTGTTGTTTTGCCTCTACAATGCAGCGACAACAAAAATCTGGACTGGCAGAAATCCCACATGAACCTGACCCAAGACCTCTCCTTCCTCAGCCTGATTTCCAACGCATCAGTGCTGGTGCAACTGGTGATGGCGCTGCTGATGCTGGTGTCGGTGATGAGCTGGACCTACATCTTCCGCAAATACTTCGCCATCCGTGCCGCCAACCGCCAGACCGATGAATTCGAGCGCCTGTTCTGGTCAGGTGGCAACCTGAACGCGCTGTATGAACAAGCCACCTCCGGCCATCCGCACCAGCACAAGGGCGCGCTGCCGCGCATCTTCGAAGCGGGCATGCGTGAATTCAACAAAGGGCGCGCGCTGCAAAAAGAAACCGGTGACAATAGCGCCCTGCTGGACGGCGCCCGGCGCGCGATGCGCGCAGCCTACCAGCGTGAGATGGACGCGCTCGAAGCCCACCTTGCATTCCTGGCCTCGGTCGGCTCGGTCTCGCCTTATGTCGGCCTGTTCGGCACGGTCTGGGGCATCATGAATGCCTTCCGCGGCCTGGCGAACGTGCAGCAAGCGACGCTGGCCTCTGTGGCGCCAGGCATTGCAGAAGCACTGATCGCCACCGCGATCGGCCTGTTCGCGGCAATACCGGCAGTGGTCGCCTACAACCGTTATTCGCATGACATCGACAGGTTGGCGATCCGCTTCGATACTTTCATTGAAGAGTTTTCCAATATCCTGCAAAGGCAGGCACGCTGATGAGCATGAATCCGCGCGGTCGTGGCCGCCGCTTCAAGGCCGAAATCAATGTCGTTCCTTATATCGACGTGATGCTTGTGCTGCTGGTGATATTCATGGTTGCCGCACCGCTGACAAACCCCAGCGTGATCAACCTGCCGCAGGCGAGCAAATCCGCCCTGCCGCCCACCGAATACATACAAGTAGCGCTCAAGCCGGATGCAGCGGCAACCATCGGCATCAATCGCGGCCGTGGCGGCGCGACCGAAATGCAAACCGCCAGCGGCCGTCCCGACCTGCTTGGCAAGCTGGAAGCGCTGCACAAGGCTAATCCGGCAATGCCAGTGATGATTGCAGCGGACAAGGACATCCGCTATGACGAAGTGATCCAGACCATTTCCGAAGCCAAGAAAATGGGCTTTGACCGGGTTGGCCTGGCCACGCGCTGACCCAGGGTGACATGACAGAAGTCGTTCCCTACAAGATTCCGCAGGAACCCGGCCGCTGGCGCGCGCTGCTGCTGGCGGCACTGGTACACCTGCTGCTGCTCGGCTTGTTGTGGTTCGGCATCCGTTGGCAAAACGAAACTCCGGTCGCGGTGGAAGCGGAAGTATGGAATACGCAGGTGAAGGAGGCTGCGCCTGCGCCTGCCCCGCCGGCACCTGTAGCCGAGCCAAAGCCTGAGCCTAAGCCCGAGCCAAAACCCGAACCCAAGCGGGTCGAGCCGCCGCGCGTGGTGACGCCGCCCGCGCCCAAGCCGGATATCGCGCTGGAGCAGGAAAAGAAACGCAAGGAAGCGCAAAAGCGGGCTGAGCAGGACAGGCAGGAAAAGCTGGCCGAGCGCAAACGCCAGGAACAGCTCGCCGAGCGCAAGCGGCAGGAAAAGCTGGAGGAGCAGAAACGCCAGCGCGCATCAGCCCAGGCAGCCGAAGCAGCGGAAGCGGCGAAGCGGCGCAAGCTTGAGGACGACAAGCGCAAGCTGGCTGAAAAGCAAAAGCAAAAGGAAAGGGACGAAGCCGAGGCGCGGGCGGCCGACCAGCGCCACCAGGAAAACCTGAAGCGTCTGCAGGCCCAGGCCGGCGGCAGCGGTGACGCGCCCAAGGCCCAGGGCCCGCGCTCCACCGACCCCAGCTATGTGCAGCGGGTCGGCGCCAAGATCAAGTCCAACACCACGTTCAACGTGGCCGAGTCTTTGGCGGGTAATCCCGCAGTCGAATATGATGTGCAACTGCTGCCGGACGGTTCGCTGCGCGGCATGCGCAAGCTGCGCAGTTCCGGCTTGCCGGGCTTTGACGAGGCGGTGGCGCGCGCAATCGAGCGTTCCCAGCCTTATCCGCCGGATCGCTCCGGCGCAGTGCCAGGCGGGTTTACGGTCTTGCACCGGCCCAAGGATCAATAGATTCAAGGGGCTGACGCTGGCCACTGTTGAAGCCGCTGTCAAGACCACGCTGTGAAGGCCGCGCTGTCAAGACCGCGCTGTGAAAACTAATTTATCAAGCCGCTGTTTGCCGTTTGCACCCTGCCTTTCACGACCGACGACAACGACAAGGACAATGAGACTCATGATGGCAAGTACGATGAAAGCCGGCGTCAAAGCCCTGTTCGGCCTGGCCGTGCTGTCCCTGTGCGGCAGCGCCCTGGCCCAGTTGCGGGTGGAAATTTCTGGCGTGGGCGCTAACCAGATCCCGGTGGCGATTGCAAACTTTGCCGACGAAGGAACGGGCTCGCAAAAGATCAGCGCCATCGTGCGCGAGGATTTGCAGCGCAGCGGGCTATTCCGCATCCTCGACGCGGGCACGATGTCTGAAACCATGCCAGTCAATTACGCCGACTGGAAAGCGCGCGGCGCCGATGCGCTGGCGGCGGGCAGCGTACTGCGCCTGGTCGACGGCCGGCTCGACGTGCGCTACAAACTTTTCGATACGATCAAAGGCAGCCAATTGTCGGCCCTGAATTTCGCCGACCCCGCTTCCTCCGCCCGCGTCGTGGCGCACAAGATCGCTGACGATATTTTCGAAAAATTGACCGGCAGCCGCGGCGCGTTTGCCACCCGCATTGCCTATGTGACCAAGTCCGGCCCCGAATACCGGCTGGAAGTTGCCGATGCCGATGGCGAGGGCACGGCGGTTGCGTTGCGCTCGAGCGAGCCCATCATCTCGCCGGCCTGGTCGCCTGATGGTACGCGCGTGGCCTATGTGTCGTTCGAAGCTAAAAAGCCTGTCGTTTATGTGCAGGACCTGACTTCGCGCAGGCGCACTATCGTGGCCAACTTCAAGGGCAATAATTCAGCGCCGGCATGGTCGCCGGATGGCAGGCGGCTCGCCGTGGCCCTGTCGCGCGACGGCGGCACGCATGTGTTTTCAGTCAATACCGATGGCACTGGCTTGCAAAAGCTGAGCGACAGCAATGGCATCGATACCGAGCCGCAATACTCGCCAGACGGGCAATCTATTTATTTCACCAGCGACCGCAGCGGCGGACCGCAAATCTACCGTATGCCGGCCGGCGGTGGCGCAGCCCAGCGCGTGACCTTCAATGGCAGCTACAACATCACGCCGCGCATTTCGCCGGACGGAAAAACGCTTGCCTATATTTCGCGCCGGGACGGCCGCTTCCAGTTGTATTCGCTGGACTTGGCCAGCGGCCAGGAATTGCGGTTGTCCGATACGGCCAAGGATGAGTCGCCCAGCTTTTCCCCCAATGGCAAGTACCTGATGTATGCCACTGAATCGGGCCGCCGCGGCACGCTGGGCGTGGTATCGACCGATGGCCGCGTTCGCTACAAGCTGACGACCCAGGCCGGCGACGTGCGCGAGCCAACCTGGGGCCCGTTCATGAAGTAGCCGTAACCAGATCACATGCATCCGAGGATGCAGCATCAAGCAAGCATAATTGGCTCACAAATTGGCTTAAAAAAGGAGAATCCCATGCGTCGTTTTGCGACATCCGTAATGGTCTTCAGCATGGCAGCATTGCTGACGGCCTGTGCCTCCAGCGTCAAGCTCGACGACAAGCCGCCGGTCGAAGAGCGTACTGGCAAAGCGCCGGCAAGCCAGGGGGCGGTGGACCCGCGCACCGTCTCGACCGTGACCGCGCCTGGCAGCAGTGACCCGCTTAACGATCCGCAAGGCATCCTGGCCCGGCGCAGCGTGTACTTCGACCTGGACAGCTACAGCGTGAAGGATGAGTACCGGCCGATGGTGGAAGCGCACGCACGCTATCTCAGCAACAACCGCAACCGCAAGATCGTCATCCAGGGCAATACCGATGAACGCGGCGGGCGCGAATACAACCTGGCCTTGGGCCAGAAGCGGGCTGAAGCCGTGCGCCGCTCGCTGTCGCTGCTGGGCGTGCAGGAAAACCAGATGGAAGCCGTATCCTTTGGCAAGGAAAAACCGAAGGCGCTGGGTAGCGACGAAGCCGCCTGGGCCGAGAACCGCCGCGCCGACATCGCCTATTGATCGACATGAAAACCACAACCTTCACGCGCTTGCGCACGGGCTTGCTGGCCTTGGCTTGCTGCGCCAGCCTGCAAGCGCATGCGGCGCTGTTCGAGGATGACGAAGCCCGGCGCGCCATCCTTGACCTGCGCGGCCGCATTGACGGGCTCAACGCCCGGCTCGACAGCAAGGCTGACAAAGCCTCCACGCTTGAACTGGCCAAGGAAAACGAGCAGTTGCGCGCCGAACTGGCGCGCTTGCGTGGCCAGGTTGAAGTGGTGACCAATGAACTGGCCAACGAGCAGCGCCGCAACAAAAGCTTCTATGGCGACCTCGATGGCCGCCTGCGCAAGCTCGAACCGCAGCGCCTGACTGTGGATGGCAAGGAAGTCGATGTCGGGCCCAATGAGCAGCGCCTGTATGAAGCCGCACTCACGCGCTTCAAAGCGGGCGACTACCCGGGCGCGGCTGCGGCTTTTTCCAGCTTCGTATCCAACAACCCGGGTTCGGGCTACAGCGGCTCGGCGTATTACTGGCTGGGCAGTTCCTACTATGCGTTGAAGGATTACAAGAACGCAATCGCTGCGCACAAGATGGTGATCGAGCGTTATCCGGAAAACCCGCGTGCGCCGGATTCGCTGCTCAACATCGCGACCTCATACACCGAGCTTAAGGACAAGGCCAACGCCCGCAATACGCTCGACGCATTGATCACGCAGTACCCTTCTTCACCGGCTGCGGCCACCGCGCGCGAGCGCCTGACCAAACTCAGATGAAAACAGTAAAAACTTGCTGCTGAGGATTTGACAGCACAACTTGGCCGCGCTTATAATCGCAGTCTTTCGGGTCGTTAGCTCAGCTGGTAGAGCAGCGGACTTTTAATCCGTTGGTCGCAGGTTCGAATCCCGCACGGCCTACCACGAATAAAGTAGTAAATTGAAAGGGTTACGAGAAATCGTAGCCCTTTTTCTTTTTTTTAATATCA
>JAQGMC010000103.1 GCA_028292545.1 Paucimonas sp. | reverse complement strand
GAGCCGCGCGAAAACGTGCCGCGCATCATCCGCGAAGAGAATTACGGGATCAAATAATGGCTGAAATCAAGAATTACACGCTGAATTTCGGGCCCCAGCATCCGGCTGCGCACGGCGTATTGCGCCTCGTCCTGGAGCTCGACGGTGAAGTCATACAGCGCGCCGACCCGCATATCGGGCTCTTGCACCGCGCCACTGAAAAGCTGGCCGAGCAAAAGACTTACCTGCAGTCCGTGCCTTACATGGATCGCCTCGACTATGTGTCGATGATGTGCAATGAGCACGCCTATGTGATGGCGATCGAAAAGATGCTGGGCGTCGAAGTGCCGCTGCGCGCGCAGTACATCCGTGTGATGTTCGATGAAATCACGCGCATCCTGAACCACTTGCTGTGGCTGGGCGCGCATGCGCTCGACGTCGGCGCGATGGGCGTGTTCCTGTATGCCTTCCGCGAGCGCGAAGACTTGATGGACTGCTATGAAGCGGTGTCTGGCGCGCGCATGCATGCGGCTTACTACCGTCCGGGCGGCGTTTATCGCGACCTGCCCGACACGATGCCGCAGCACAAGGCTTCGCTGGTGCGTAATGAGCGCGCGATTCGCGAATTGAATGAAACCCGCCAAGGCTCGCTGCTGGACTTCATCGAAGCTTTCACCAACCGTTTTCCTGGTTACGTGGATGAATACGAGACCCTGCTGACGGACAACCGGATCTGGAAGCAGCGCCTGGTCGGCATCGGCGTGGTGTCGCCCGAGGAAGCGCTGGCAATGGGCTATACCGGCCCGATGCTGCGCGGCTCCGGCATTGCCTGGGACTTGCGCCGCAAGCAGCCGTATGAAGTCTATGACTTGATGGATTTCGACATCCCGCTGGGCACCAATGGCGATTGCTACGACCGCTACCTGGTGCGGGTCGAGGAAATGCGCCAGTCCAACCGCATCATTCGCCAATGTGTCGAATGGCTGCGCAATAACCCGGGTCCGGTCATGACTGACAACCACAAGGTTGCGCCGCCGGGACGGGTGGACATGAAGTCGAACATGGAAGAGCTGATCCACCACTTCAAGCTCTTCACTGAAGGCTTTCATGTGCCCGCCGGCGAAGTCTATGCCAGCATCGAGCATCCAAAGGGCGAGTTTGGCATCTACCTGGTGTCCGATGGTGCCAACAAGCCTTACCGCTTGAAGATCCGTGCGCCGGGTTTTGCGCACTTGCAGGGACTGAACAACATGTCCAAAGGCCACATGATCGCTGACGCGGTCACTATCATCGGCACCCAGGACATCGTGTTTGGCGAGATTGATAGATAAGACCAAGACGACCGCCCGGCGCGGTCGAACCCAAAGGCAAGACGATGCTGTTATCCGAGCAAGCGTATAAAAAGATCGATCGCGAGATCGCCAAGTTTCCCGAAGACCAGCGGCAGTCGGCCGTGATGGCGGCGCTCGCCATCGCCCAGGACGAGCACGGCTGGCTGTCGCCGGAACTGATGCAGGAGGTCGGCGACTACCTGCGCATGCCGGCGATCGCGGTGCAGGAAGTCGCAACGTTTTATGCGATGTATGTCCTGAAGCCGATCGGCCGCCACAAGGTCACGATTTGCTCCAACCTGCCGTGCGCCCTGTCTGGCGGCGAGCGCGCTGCACAACACCTGAAAGACCGGCTTGGCATCGACTATCGCGAAACCACGGCCGATGGTGAGTTCACGCTGATGGAAGGCGAATGCATGGGCGCCTGTGGCGACGCCCCCGTCATGCTGGTGAACAACAAGCGCATGTGCAGCTGGATGTCGAACGAAAAGATCGACGCGCTGCTGGAGGAACTGAAGAAATGACTTCGCTGCACGACCGCCATATCAAACCGCTGATCCTGGCCGGCCTCGATGGCAAGAACTGGCATTACGACGACTATGTCGCGCGCGGCGGCTATTCGGCGCTGAAACGCATCCTGAACGAAAAAATCACGCCCGAGCAAGTCATCGCCGAACTGAAAGCGTCCTCGCTGCGCGGCCGCGGCGGCGCCGGCTTTCCGACCGGCCTGAAGTGGAGCTTCATGCCGCGCCAGTTCCCGGGCCAGAAATACCTGGTCTGCAACAGCGACGAAGGTGAACCGGGCACGTTCAAGGACCGCGACATCCTGCGTTACAACCCGCATGCGCTGATCGAGGGCATGGCCATCGGCGCCTATGCGATGGGCATCACGGTTGGCTACAACTACATCCACGGCGAAATCTGGGACACTTACGCGCGCTTCGAAGATGCGCTCGATGAAGCCCGCGCCGCCGGCATGCTGGGCGACGATATCCAGCACAGTGGCTTTTCCTTCCAGCTGCATGCCTTCCATGGTTACGGCGCCTATATCTGCGGCGAAGAAACCGCCCTGCTGGAATCGCTCGAAGGCAAGAAAGGCCAGCCGCGCTTCAAGCCGCCTTTCCCGGCCAGCTTTGGCTTGTACGGCAAGCCGACCACGATCAACAATACCGAAACCTTTGCTGCCGTTCCCTTTGTGCTGAACATGGGCGGCGCTGCTTATGCCGCACTGGGCAAGCCAAACAATGGCGGCACCAAGATCTTTTCCATGTCGGGCGACGTCGCCAGGCCGGGCAATTACGAAGTCCCGCTCGGCACGCCATTCGCCACGCTGCTCGAACTCGCCGGCGGCATGCGCGACGGACGCAAGATCAAGGCCGTGATTCCCGGCGGCTCGTCGATGCCGGTGCTGACGGGCGAAGTGATGATGGCAACCGACATGGATTACGACTCGATTGCCAAGGCTGGTTCCATGCTGGGTTCGGGCGCCGTCATCGTGATGGATGAAACGCGCTGCATGGTGAAGTCGCTGCTGCGCCTGTCCTATTTCTATTTCGAAGAATCCTGTGGCCAGTGCACGCCTTGCCGCGAGGGCACGGGCTGGCTGTACCGCATGGTGCACCGGATCGAGCATGGCGAAGGCCGGCCTTCCGATCTCGACTTGCTGAACTCGGTTGCCGACAATATCCAGGGCCGCACCATTTGCGCGCTCGGCGATGCAGCCGCGATGCCAGTGCGGGCAATGATCAAGAATTTCCAGAGCGAGTTCGAGTACCACATCGAGCACAAGCGCTGCCTGGTGCCGGCTTATATCTGAGCCGGCACGGCCAACGAAGAAATACTGGGGCAAGAAATAGCCATGGTTGAAATCCATATTGACGGCAAGAAAGTGGAAGTGCAGGAAGGCAGCATGGTGATGGATGCTGCCAACAAGATTGGCACTTACATTCCGCATTTTTGCTATCACAAGAAACTGTCCATCGCGGCCAATTGCCGCATGTGCCTGGTCGAGGTCGAAAAGGCCCCGAAGCCGCTGCCTGCCTGCGCCACGCCCGTCACCAACGGCATGATCGTGCATACCCACAGCGACAAGGCGGTCAAAGCCCAGAAGGGCGTGATGGAATTTTTGCTGATCAACCATCCGCTCGATTGCCCGATTTGCGACCAGGGCGGCGAATGCCAGTTGCAGGATCTGGCGGTTGGTTATGGCCCTTCATCCTCGCGCTACGAGGAAGAAAAGCGGGTCGTGATTCCCAAGGATGTCGGTCCGCTGATCTCCATGCGCGAAATGAGCCGCTGCATCCATTGCACGCGCTGCGTGCGCTTCGGCCAGGAAGTGGCTGGCGTGATGGAATTCGGCATGCTCAACCGCGGCGAACATGCGGAGATCACATCCTTTGTCGGCAAGACTGTCGACTCTGAATTGTCAGGCAACATGATCGACCTGTGCCCGGTCGGCGCCCTGACGTCGAAGCCTTTCCGCTACAGCGCCCGCACCTGGGAACTGTCGCGTCGCAAGTCGGTGTCGCCGCATGACGGCCTGGGTTCAAACCTGATCGTGCAAGTCAAGGGCGGCACCGTAATGCGCGTGCTGCCGCTGGACAATGACGATGTGAACGAATGCTGGATCTCCGACCGCGACCGCTTCTCTTATGAGGGCTTGCTGTCGCCGGACCGCCTGTCGCGCCCGATGCTCAAGCAGGACGGCCAGTGGATCGAAACCGACTGGCAGACCGCGCTCGAATACGTGGCGCACGGCTTGCGCAATATCCGTCATGAGCATGGCGCCGATGCAATCGCCGCGCTGGCCGCACCCAACTCGACCCTCGAAGAACTGGGCTTGCTGCAGAAAATCGTGCGCGGCCTGGGTTCGGACAATATCGACTTCCGCCTGCGCCAATCCGACTTCAGCCTGTCGGGCCAGGTCACGCCGTGGCTGGGCATGTCGGTTGCCGAGTTTGGCCAGTTGAAGCGCGCTTTCATCATCGGTTCCAGCCTGCGCAAAGACCATCCGCTGCTGGCTGCTCGCCTGCGCCATGCCGTCAAGCAGGGCGCCAGCGTATCGGTGCTGCATGCGATCGACGACGACTTGCTGATGCCGGTGGCGAACAAGATCATCGCCGCGCCGTCGGCTTGGCTGGCGGCACTGGGCGAAGTCATCGTGGCCGTTGCCGCTGCCAAGGGCATCGCCGCTCCGGCCGGCTTCGACGCCGTGGAAGCCTCGTCGCAAGCCAAGCAAACCGCGGCCAGCCTGCTGTCTGGCGAGCCAGGTGCAGTTTTGCTCGGCAATGCCGCCGCCCACCATCCGCAAGCTTCGCAACTGCATGCCGCGGCGCAGTGGATAGCGGACGCAACCGGCGCCACTTTCGGATACCTGACCGAATCCGCCAACACCGTGGGCGGCCATATCGCCGGCGCCTTGCCGAAAAACGGGGGCAATGCGCAGCAATTCCTGGCGCAACCGCGCAAGGCCTATGTGGTGCTGCATGCCGAACCTGAACTCGATTGCTATGACCCGCAACTCGCGACGAGCGCGCTGAAGCAGGCTGAAATGGTGGTCGTGATGTCGGCCTACAAGCACGGCATGGACTATGCCGACGTGCTGCTGCCGGTGGCGCCCTGGTCCGAAACCGGCGGCACCTATGTCAATTGCGAAGGCCGCGCACAAAGCTTTAACGGCTCGGCCAAGCCTTATGCAGAAACCCGCCCGGCCTGGAAAGTGCTGCGCGTGCTCGGCAACCTGCTTGGCATGGAAGGCTTCGATTATGAAACCACCGAAGCCATCCGCAATGAAATCCTGGGCGCTTCCGCGCAAGCCGGCCTGCAGGACCGCCTGAACAACCGCGCAGCGCTGCAACCGGCGCGTGCCGATGCGCCGCGCGCCATGCTGGAGCGCCTTGGCCTGGTGCCGATCTACTCCACTGACCCGGTGGTGCGCCGTTCGGTGCCGCTCCAGCAAACCAGCGACGCGCGCGCGCCGGTGGCGGCGATTGCGCCGGCACTGGCTGCGCAGCTTGGCGTGGCAGAAGGCCAAGCCGTGCGCGTGTCACAAGGGCAGGGCAGTGCGGTGCTGGCCGTGGCGGTGGATGAAGGCTTGCCGGCCAATGTCGTGCGGGTTGCTGCCGGCCATTCGTCAACCAGCGGCCTGGGCGGCATGTTTGGCGCAATCGACGTGGAGAAAGTCTGATGGACGGGATGCTGGCAACTGTACATGCCACGGGTCAGGGCGTATTCGGCTATTTCTGGCCGGCGGTCTGGAACCTGATGAAGATTGTCGCCGTCGTGCTGCCGCTGATGGGTTGCGTGGCTTACCTGACGCTGTGGGAACGCAAGATGATCGGCTGGATGCATATCCGCGTGGGCCCGAACCGCGTCGGTCCTGCCGGCTTGCTGCAACCGATCGCCGATGCCCTGAAGCTGCTGCTGAAGGAAATTGTCGTCCCGGCCAAATCCAACAAGGCGCTGTTCGTGATTGCGCCGGTGATGACCATCATGCCGGCACTGGTGGCCTGGGCCATCATTCCGTTCGGCCCGGACAAGGCGCTGGCCAATGTCAACGCCGGCTTGCTGTTCGTAATGGCGATCACGTCGATGGAAGTGTATGGCGTGATCATCGCCGGCTGGGCGTCCAACTCAAAGTATGCGTTCATCGGCGCCATGCGCGCGTCGGCCCAGATGGTGTCTTATGAAATCGCGATGGGCTTCGTGCTGGTCATCGTGCTGATGGTGACGGGCTCGCTGAACATGACCGACATTGTGATGCAGCAGACCACCGGCTATTTTGCTGATCGCGGCTTGACCATGCTGTCCTGGAACTGGCTGCCGCTGCTGCCGATGTTCGGCGTCTACATCATCTCCGGCATTGCAGAGACCAACCGCCATCCCTTCGACGTGGTCGAGGGCGAGTCTGAAATCGTGGCTGGACACATGGTGGAATATTCAGGCATGTCGTTCGCGATGTTCTTCCTGGCTGAATACGCGAACATGCTCCTGATTTCAGCCCTGGCTTCGCTGATGTTCCTGGGCGGCTGGAGCGCGCCAATCAATTCCGTGCTGCTGAACTGGATACCGGGCTGGATCTGGCTGGGCATCAAGACTTTCCTCGTGGTGTCGATCTTCGTCTGGGTGCGCGCATCTTTCCCGCGCTACCGCTATGACCAGATCATGCGGCTGGGCTGGAAAGTGTTCATTCCGCTGACCTTGGCTTACCTGGTGATCGTGGCGATCTGGATGCAGACCCCGTGGAACATCTGGAAGTAAAGAAGCGAACCAAGCAGTGACATATTCACGCATTACGATGCAATACAAGGCCTAGACATGGAAGCCATCAAGGATTTTTTCGGCAGCCTGATGCTTCGCGAGCTGTTCAAGGGACTGGCACTGACCGGTCGCTACATGTTCGCGCGCAAGATCACCGTGCAATTCCCGGAAGAGAAAACGCCGATGTCGCCGCGTTTCCGCGGCTTGCACGCGTTGCGCCGTTATCCCAACGGTGAAGAGCGCTGCATCGCCTGCAAATTGTGCGAAGCGGTTTGCCCGGCGCTGGCCATCTCAATCGAGTCCGAGCAGCGCGAAGACGGCAGCCGCCGCACCACGCGTTACGACATCGACCTGACCAAGTGCATTTTCTGCGGCTTTTGCGAAGAGTCTTGCCCGGTCGATTCCATCGTTGAAACGCATGTGCTGGAGTACCACGGCGAAAAGCGCGGCGACCTGTATTTCACTAAAGAGATGCTGCTTGCCGTGGGTGACCGCTATGAAAAAGAAATTGCGGCCAACCGCGTAGCGGATGCTGCTTACCGCTGATTGAACAACAAAGTCGTGCCGCCGGCATCGCCGGCGCGCCGCTAAAAAACGGTACAACATGGAATTCAAATCTGCGCTGTTCTACATGTTTGCAGCGATCCTCGTGGTCGCCGCGACGCGCGTCATCACCGACCGCAACCCGGTGCATGCAGCCCTCTACCTGGTGCTGTCATTCTTCACCGCCGCCGGCATCTGGATGCTACTCAAGGCCGAGTTCCTCGCCATCGTCCTGGTGCTGGTGTATGTCGGCGCAGTGATGGTGCTGTTCCTGTTCGTGGTGATGATGGTCGACATTGACGTGGGCAAGTTGCGCGAAAACTTCTGGTCCTATTTCCCGTTCGCGGCCACCATTGGCGTCATCATCGTGCTGGAAATGGCCGCAGTGCTGTTTCGCGGCTTCCTGGCGCAGGATGCGCAAGTGCCCGCCGCGTCCGCCAATATCGGCAACACCAAAGAACTGGGCAAGCTGATCTTCACCCAGTATGTGTTTGCCTTTGAAGTGGCGGCAGTCATCCTGCTGCTGGCGATAGTGGCGGCAGTTGCGCTCACGCTGCGCAAGCGCAAGGACAGCAAGTATTTCGACCCGGCAGAGGCCGTCAAGGTCAAGAGCACCGACCGCCTGCGCGTGGTCAGCATGAAATCCGAAACCGAGCGTGCCGCCCCGTCGGCCGCCGCTGACAAGCCATAAGAGGAAAATCCCGTGACGCTGTCCCTCGCCCATTTCCTGATCCTCGGCGCCATTCTTTTTTCGGTTGCCGTGGTTGGCATTTTCCTGAACCGCAAGAACATCATCGTGCTGCTGATGGCCATCGAACTGATGCTGCTGGCGGTGAACACGAATTTCGTCGCCTTTTCGTATTACCTCGGCGACGCTGCCGGGCAAGTGTTCGTGTTCTTTATCCTGACGGTTGCCGCGGCGGAGGCGGCAATCGGGCTTGCGATCCTGGTGCTGCTGTTCCGTAACCTCGACACCATCAATGTCGAGGACCTGGACGCTCTCAAGGGCTAAGGCAGCCCGCGCAGGCAAGCAGTTCCGATCATTCAGCAGACACAATAACCACAAGGTTCATCATGGCGGGGCAACTCAACCCTAACCTCTTGCTGGCAGTACCGCTGGCACCGCTGGTCGGCTCGGCGATTGCCGGGCTCTTTGGCACGCGCTTCTTCGGCAACAAGATCGGCCGCACCGGTTCGCATTCGGTCACGATACTCGGGGTCCTGATCGCCTTCCTTATTTCGGCCCAGACCCTGATGGCAGTGTTGGATGGCGCGACCTACAACGGCACGATCTACAACTGGATGACGGTGGCCGGGGTCAAGCTGGAAATCGGCTTCCTGGTCGACAGCCTGACGGCAATGATGATGTGCGTCGTAACCTTCGTGTCGCTGATGGTGCATATCTACACCATCGGCTACATGAAAGACGATGAAGGCTACAACCGCTTTTTCTCCTACATCTCGCTATTCACGTTCTCGATGCTGATGCTCGTAATGAGCAACAACTTCCTGCAACTCTTCTTCGGCTGGGAAGCGGTGGGCCTGGTGTCCTACCTGCTGATCGGTTTCTGGTACACGCGCCCGACGGCCATCTTCGCGAACATGAAGGCCTTCCTGGTCAATCGCGTGGGTGACTTCGGCTTCATCCTGGGCATCGGCCTGCTGCTGGCCTATGCCGGCTCGATGAACTATGCAGAAGTGTTTGCCAAGCGAGAGGCGCTGGCGACCATGACTTTGCCCGGCAGCGACTGGATGCTGCTGAGCGTGGCCTGCATTTGCCTTTTCATTGGCGCCATGGGCAAGTCGGCCCAGTTCCCGCTGCATGTCTGGCTGCCTGATTCGATGGAAGGCCCGACCCCGATTTCCGCGCTGATCCACGCCGCCACCATGGTCACGGCCGGCATCTTCATGGTGACGCGCATGTCGCCGCTGTTCGAACTGTCCGACACCGCCTTGTCGGTGGTGCTGGTCATTGGCGGCATCACGGCGCTGTTCATGGGCTTTTTGGGCATCATCCAGAACGATATCAAGCGCGTGGTTGCGTACTCTACGCTGTCGCAGCTGGGTTACATGACCGTGGCCCTGGGCGCTTCGGCCTATTCGGTTGCCGTTTTCCACCTGATGACGCATGCCTTCTTCAAGGCGCTGCTGTTCCTGGCCGCGGGTGCGGTCATCATCGGCATGCATCATGACCAGGACATCCGCAACATGGGCGGCTTGCGCAAGTACATGCCGATCACCTGGATCACTTCGCTGCTGGGTTCGCTGGCGCTGATCGGCACGCCTTTCTTTTCGGGTTTTTATTCGAAGGACAGCATCATCGAAGCCGTGCATGCCAGCCACTTGCCAGGCGCCGGTTTCGCGTATTTCGCGGTGCTGGCCGGCGTCTTCGTCACCGCTTTCTATTCGTTCCGGATGTATTTCCTGGTGTTCCATGGCGAAGAGCGCTTCGGCAAGCCGCACCACGCGCATGACGAGCACGTGACTGAAGAGCATGCCGACGACCACGCCGGCGAGCACCACGGCCTGGCGCCGGGCGAGAAGCCGCATGAAGCGCCGCTGGTCGTGACGCTGCCCTTGATCCTGCTGGCGATTCCCTCGGTCGTGATCGGCTTCCTGACAATACAGCCCATGTTGTTCGGCGATTTCTTCAAGGGCGTGGTCTTCGTCGGCGAGGGCCATGAAGCGATGAAGGACCTCGCCGCGCACTGGCATGGCGCGGTTGCGATGGGCATCCACGCTTTCACGAGCGCGCCATTCTGGCTGGCGCTGGGCGGCGTAGCGGCTTCGTATTACTGCTACATGGTCAATCCGCGCGTGCCCGCCTGGTTCCATGCGCGTTTCAGCGGCATCTACACGCTGCTCGACAACAAGTACTACATGGACAAGTTCAACGACGCTGTGTTCTCTGCCGGCGCGCGTGGACTGGGCCGTGGCCTGTGGAATGTCGGCGACCGCAGCCTGATCGACGGCTTGCTGGTCAATGGCAGCGCGCGCATGGTGGGCTGGTTCTCCACCATCACCCGCACCTTCCAGTCCGGCTACATCTACCACTATGCCTTCACGATGATCCTGGGCATCGCGCTATACCTGGGCTACCTGTTGCTGCTCCCCTATATGAAATAACGGCAGACAAAGAAAAATAATCATGCAGTCAACACTTCCTTATCTCAGCCTCGCGATCTGGCTGCCCATCCTGTTCGGCGCTCTCGTGCTGGCCTTCGGCCGCGATGACAATCCGGGCCTGGTGCGTGGCGCTTCCCTCATCGGTTCCCTCATCAGCTTCCTGGTGACCCTGCCGCTGGTGCAGAAATTCGACAATGCCGCGCATGGCATGCAATTCGTCGAAAAAGCGGAATGGGTGCCGCGCTTCAACATCTTCTATCACCTCGGCATCGATGGCCTGTCGCTCTGGTTCATTCCGCTGACGGCTTTCATCACAGTCATTGTCGTCATCGCAGCCTGGGAGGTGATCGAGAAGCGCGTCGCACAATACATGGGCGCCTTCCTGATCCTGTCGGGCGTCATGATCGGCGTGTTTTGCGCGCTCGACGCGGTGCTGTTCTACGTCTTCTTCGAAGCCACGCTGATACCGATGTTCACCATCATCGGCGTCTGGGGCGGACCGAACCGCGTTTATGCGGCGCTGAAGTTTTTTCTCTACACCTTCCTTGGCTCGCTGCTGATGCTGGTGGCGCTACTGTTCCTGTATTTCAAATCGGGCGGTTCCTGGGACATCCTGACCTGGCACAAGCTGCCGCTGGCGATGAATGCGCAGATCCTGGTGTTCCTGGCTTTCATGATGGCCTTCGCCGTCAAGGTGCCGATGTGGCCGGTCCATACCTGGCTGCCTGATGCCCACGTCGAAGCGCCGACTGGCGGCTCGGTCGTGCTGGCAGCCATCATGCTGAAGCTGGGCGGGTACGGCTTCCTGCGCTTCTCGCTGCCGGTTACGCCCGACGCCAGCCACTACCTGGCGCCATTCGTGATTTCGCTGTCGCTGATCGCCGTCATCTATATCGGCCTGGTGGCGCTGGTGCAGGCCGACATGAAGAAACTGGTCGCGTATTCATCGATTGCGCACATGGGCTTCGTCACCCTCGGCTTTTTCGTGTTCAACGACATGGCGGTGCAGGGCGCCGTCATGCAAATGATTTCGCACGGCTTCGTGTCGGGCGCCATGTTCCTTTGCATCGGCGTGCTCTACGACCGCGTGCATTCACGCCAGATCGCCGATTACGGCGGGGTAGTGAATGTGATGCCGCGCTTCGCGACTTTCTTCGTGCTGTTCTCGCTGGCCAATTGCGGCTTGCCTGCCACTTCTGGCTTCGTCGGCGAGTTCATGGTCATCCTGGGCAGCGTGCAGTTCAATTTCTGGATCGGCCTGCTGGCTGCAACTGCGCTGATATTCGGCGCCGCCTATTCACTGTGGCTGGTCAAGCGCGTCATTTTTGGCGACGTGGTCCATCCGCATGTGGCTGCCCTGACCGACCTGAACCAGCGTGAATTCCTGATCCTCGGCGTGCTGGCGATTGCCGTCATTCTCATGGGTGTGTGGCCAGCGCCGTTCACCGACGCCATCCAGGTATCGGTCGCCGACTTGCTCAAGCACGTTTCCGTTTCCAAGCTGGCGCCGTAGCCGACCGTGGTCGCAACCAAACGCATAACATGAACAACCTGAACCTGGCCCCCCTGTATCCCGAGATCTTTCTCCTGGTCGCGACTTCGGCGATCCTGCTGATCGACATGTTCCTGCCTGCGGCCCGGCGCAACATCAGCTACTGGCTGGCGCTGGCCACGCTGGTCGTGTGCGGCTTGCTGACTTACGCCGACTACAGCGCTGGCACCACGGCTTATCTGTTCCGTGGCGCCTTCGTTTCGGATCCGATGGCCAACCTGCTGAAGCTGTTCTCGTACCTCGCCGTCGGTATCACGCTGATCTATTCACGGCAGTACACGACCGAGCGCGACATGCTGTCGGGCTCACTGGGCGGCGAATTCTATGTGCTGGCGTTGTTTTCGCTGCTGGGCCAGATGGTGATGATTTCGGGGAACAACTTCCTTGTCATCTACCTCGGCCTGGAACTGATGTCACTGTCGCTGTACGCGCTGGTTGCGCTGCGCCGCAACTATTCGATTTCGACCGAAGCGGCGATGAAGTATTTCGTGCTCGGCGCCATGGCTTCCGGCTTCCTGTTGTACGGTATCTCGATGCTGTATGGCGCAACCGGTTCCCTGGAACTGGCTGAGGTCGCCAAATCGGCTGCGTCGGGCACCGTCAACCGCACGGTGCTGGTGTTTGGCGTGATCTTCGTCGTCGCCGGCCTGGCATTCAAGCTGGTGGCTGCGCCTTTCCACATGTGGGCGCCGGACGTCTACCAGGGTGCACCGACCTCGGTCACGCTGCTGATTGCGGGCGCGCCCAAGCTGGCTGCTTTCGCCATCTGCATCCGTTTGCTGGTGGAAGGCCTGTGGGCGCTGGCCGTGGACTGGCAGCAGATGCTGATGGTGCTGGCTGTGCTGTCCATGGCAGTGGGCAATATCACCGCCATTGTGCAATCCAATATCAAGCGCATGCTGGCTTATTCGACCATCTCGCAAACCGGATTCATGCTGCTGGGCTTGCTGGCAGGCGTCTTCAGCGGCAGCAATGCAGGCTCGGCTGCCAACGCCTACAGTTCCTCACTGTTTTATGCCATCACCTATGTGCTGACCACGCTTGGCACTTTCGGTACCGTGATGCTGTTGTCGCGCTCGGGCTTCGAGGCGGAAAACATCGACGATTTCAAAGGCCTGAACCAGCGCAGCCCGTGGTTTGCGGCGGTCATGATGATCCTGTTGCTGTCGCTGGCCGGTGTGCCGCCGATGGTCGGTTTCTATGCCAAGCTGGCGGTGCTGCAATCGGTGTTGGCCACCGGGCAGATATGGCTCGCGGTGGTCTCGGTCCTGTTCTCGCTGGTCGGTGCGTATTACTACCTGCGCGTGGTGAAAGCGATGTACTTCGACGACGCCGTCGACACCGCCCCGATCCGGGTGCCGGGCGACATGCGCTTCGCGCTTTCAGCCAATGGCGTGGCCATCGTCCTGCTGGGCTTGCTGCCCGGTCCTCTGATGGCGGCTTGCGTGACGGCGATCACCCGCACGCTGGCTTCCTGAGCCGCCGGCTCGCAGTCGCGTGGACGTTTCGCTCGCCAGCTGGTTCGTGATCCTGTTGGCGGTGTGTGCCGCTAACCTGCCGTTTGCCAATGAGCGGCTGTTTGCAGCCATCGCCTTGAAAAGGCCGGCCAAGCCGCTGTGGATGCGCTTGCTGGAATTGATCGCGCTCTATTTCACTGTCGGTATCCTGGCGCGCGTGCTGGAAGCGCGCGCCGGCAATGCCGCGCCGCAAAACTGGGAATTCTATGCCGTGACAGCATGCCTGTTCCTGGTGCTGGCTTTCCCGGGCTTTGTGTACCGCTACCTCGGGCGCCATAAGCCCTAGCGGCGGCCCGCGGCAGCCAAGCGCTGTCACCTGTCCTGACCTACACCTGGAGCTGCATGGACAAGCATCTTGAAGAGACTTGCGTCGACAGCCAGGCTGTCTACGATGGCCATTTCCTGCATATCTCGCGCGACACCGTGCGCCTCCCGGATGGCAAGACCGCGCTGCGCGAATACATCCGCCATCCGGGCGCGGTCGTGATCCTGCCGCTGTTGCCTGACGGGCGCATCCTGCTTGAGCGCCAGTACCGGTATCCGATGCACCGGGTCTTCATTGAATTCCCGGCCGGTAAAATCGACCCGGGCGAGGATTGGCTGGAATGCGCCAAGCGCGAGCTGGCTGAAGAAACCGGCTACACCGCCGGACGCTGGCAGCATGTCTGCACCATCCACAATGCGATCGCCTATTCCGACGAGCACCTGCAGCTTTATCTCGCACAGGACCTGGTGCCGGGCAAGGCCAGCCTGGATGAAGGCGAATTCCTCGAAACCATGGCGGTCACGCTGGAAGAGTTGCAGCAGTGGGTGCGGGAAGGCACCGTCACCGACGTGAAGACCGTGATCGGCAGCTTCTGGCTCGAAAAGATCCTGTCCAAAAGCTGGTCGCTCGACTGAGTCGCCTCGGCACGAACCGCTTGGGTCTGCGCCGAGGCTTTCACCGCTTGTCTCTCCACAGCGCGTCTTCGCCCGCTTCAATGCGGGCGCTTCCTGTCCATCCTTAACAGTCGTTTCGTTCGTTAAACGAACATTTCATGCAATGCCGTTACTCAGACGGCAACAGCATGAAGCGAGACGATGATGAACCCGACCAGGATTATTTCAACCGGTGCCTTCCACGGTCCCATGCCAGCGCCCGAGCCTGTGCGCCAGGACACGTCGCCCTACCGCCATGAGGATGCACAGGCGCTGATACGACGCGTCCGCGTCGAATACATTCGCACCCCCGGCCTCGGCATAAAGGAGCAGGTGGCGCGGCGACAGTTGTTGCAGTGCCTGGCGGACCCGCGAAACCAAGCCACCATCGACCTGCAGGAGGCGTGTCCGCTGGCGGTACGCGACTTGCCGCCGCAACTCGCGCGCGGCCTGCAAGCCAGCAGGGTCGTGCTGCCCGCGCTTGAGCGAACACCGGCCTGGCTGGGACAGTTGGCAAACCTGGATGAAATCCATGTTGTCGCCCCTTGTGCGCCAGTCTTCGATGCACGCTCACTTGAAACGCTGAAGCGATCATGCGCGCTTCATATCCGGTCGTCCCGCTGTGAGACCCTGCTTTTGCCGGAGGGCGCAGACTTGCACCTGGAGTCCGTACGCAAGCAATGCGAGGTGATCCGTACCGGTCTGGATGGTCGCGCGGTCCGCCACGAGGCGCATGCAAGTTCGCTGTATTTCAAGCATCCGGACCGCCTGGACGTGTGCTTCAACACCCTCGCAACCTGGGCCAACGGCAAAGAAATCGTCTGCCGCGACCTGGCGCTGTTTTGGCTGTGTCTGCAGTTCGACGGCAATACAGATTTGCTCTACCGGATATCCGACCTTTCCCAACTGGCCAGTCTCGTTCCCGAGCAGATCCGGGAGGAATACAAGCGGCTTGAAAATAGCGATGGCGGTGAAGTGGTGGACGGCGCCAATTTCTGCCGCTTCTGTGCCGACCTGCTGGAGGGCGCCAAGCTTGACGCGCCGATGCAGGGTTGCCTTGTCCTGACTCCGACCCATGTAATGGCGATGACCTGGCAGGCCTGCACCGGTGCTGACGGCGCACCAGAGTTCAGCCTTCGCTTCTATGAGCCGAACATCACGCTGACCCACCTGCACTATAAGCTCAGCGAACTGCAAGGTCTGCGCGAGGGCAGCGACACGCTGGTTGCGAATCTTCTCGATAATTCGGGTCGGTCGCTTTCAGAAACCTGTGTACGTTTTTTGGGTGTCGATCGGGAAAGCCGACGCGCCTATGCCCTCGCCAGGCATGCGCCTCCCGAGCGCCTGGACCGGATCCTTTCCGCCACCTCACTGGCAACTTGGGTGATGATGGTGGAAGGACGCGATACGGCTGGCATGGGCTATCTGGGGCCGCGCTTGCTGGAGGAATACGGGCAGTGCCATCTGGACTTCGGGCAAGCCCTGGACCGGCTTGCGACGAGACTCAAGCGCGACGTGCCCCAGCCGGATGGCAGCATTGAAAGCGAGTACACGTGCTCCACCCGGCGCTTGGCGATGGATGGTCCGGAGCCCTTGCGCGCATGGTCCACATTGCTCGTCCAGCTGGCCGCCCTCGGCGCTCCGTACAAGAAAGATGACCGCAAGATATTCGTCTGGGCCTTGCGGGGCCTGGAAGCAGGCATGGCAGACGCGTATCGCCGGGAAAGCGTTGGCCTGGTTGCCGCCTGGTGTGATCTGCTCGCCGCACTTGCCGACACAGGCGCCATAAGGGCGCCGCGATTGCTTGAGCTTTTGATCGCTAACAGGAAGCCGCGTAATCAGCCGGACTTGAATTTCGGTTCATTGGGATGTGCCGGGCTTACGCCCGAAATGCGCAAGCTTGTGGTGCCGGTACTGAACCATCCGGTGTTCACCCGTTACCGCTTCAGGCGCATGCCAGCGCTGCGCAAACTGCGCGACGAGGCGCAAACGACAATGCCGGGGCCAACGCCAACGCAAACGCTGGGGCTTCCGCCAGCCGAGGCGCCGCGAAAGGGCACGCGGCCGGCCAAAACCCGTACACAGCTCACCACGCCTGCCTCACCGGATCCTTCGGCCAACCGCCGGCTCCAGGCGTGACCCAGGCGCTACACCAACTGCAGGCCGGCAGTGTCCAAGGACTTGCCGCGCAACGCTGGCCAACGCCTACATATTCGGATAATTCGGCCCGCCCCCACCCTCGGGCGTGACCCAGACGATATTCTGGGTCGGGTCCTTGATGTCACACGTCTTGCAGTGCACGCAGTTTTGCGCATTGATTTGCAAGCGCTCGGCACCGGCTTCATTCTTCACAAATTCATACACACCAGCCGGGCAGTAACGCTGCTCCGGCCCCGCGTAGCGAGCGAGATTGATTTGCACCGGCACCGACGGGTCTTTCAGCGTCAGGTGCACCGGCTGGTCTTCTGAATGGTTGGTGTTGGAGATGAACACCGATGACAGCTTGTCGAAGGTCAGCTTGCCATCCGGCTTGGGATAGACAATCGGCGTGCAACTGGCAGCCGGCTTCAGCATTTCATGGTCGGCATGCTTGTGGTGCATGGTCCAGGGCGCGCGGCCCTTGAACAGCACCTGGTCGATACCGACCAGCAGCGTGCCGGTGTACAAGCCGCGGCTCATTGCCGGCTTGAAGTTGCGCGCGACATGCAATTCATCATGCAGCCAGGAAGCCTGGAAGGCTTGCGGGTAAGCCTGCAGCTCATCGGACTGGCGGCCCGCGGCGATAGCCTCGAAAGCGGCTTCTGCCGCCAGCATGCCGCTCTTCATCGCGGCGTGGCTACCCTTGATGCGGCTGGCATTGAGGAAACCGGCGTCGCAACCGACCAGCGCGCCACCCGGGAACACCAGCTTGGGCAGCGACTGCAGGCCGCCGGCGACAATGGCGCGCGCGCCATAGGAAATGCGCTTGCCGCCTTCGAAGAAACCGCGAATCGCAGGATGCGTCTTGTAGCGCTGGAATTCCTCGAAGGGCGACAGGTAGGGGTTTTCGTAGGCCAGCCCAACCACATAGCCGACCGCGACCTGGTTGTTTTCCAGGTGGTACAGGAAAGAGCCGCCATAGGTATCGGACGGCAACGGCCAGCCGGCGGTGTGAATGACCAGGCCGGGCTTATGTTTGGCCGGATCGATTTCCCACAATTCCTTGATGCCGATGCCATAGGTTTGCGGATCGCGGCCATCGGCCAGCTTGTAGCGGCTCATCAATTGCCGGCCCAGGTGGCCGCGCGCGCCTTCGGCAAAGAAGGTGTACTTGGCGTGCAGTTCCATACCAAGCTGGAAGGCATCGGTAGGATTGCCCTCGCGGTCAACGCCCATATTTCCCGTGGCGACGCCCTTGACCGAACCATCCTCGTTGTACAGCACTTCGGCAGCCGGGAAGCCGGGGAACACTTCCACGCCCAGCGCCTCTGCCTGCTGGCCCAGCCAGCGCACGACATTGGCCAGTGAAATCACATAATTGCCGTGGTTCTGGAAACAGGCGGGCAGCAGCCAGTTCGGCGTCTGGAAGGATTTGCTTTCGCCCAGGAACAGGAAGCGGTCTTCGGAAACCGGCGTGTTGAGCGGGGCGCCGCGCTCTTTCCAGTCCGGGAACAGCTCATTCATCGCGCGTGGATCCATCACCGCGCCAGACAAGATATGGGCGCCGACTTCGCCGCCTTTCTCCAGCACGCAAACGTTGACCTCGCTGCCTTTTTCGGCCGCCAGTTGCTTGAGCCTTATCGCCGCGGCGAGGCCGGCCGGTCCGCCGCCCACGATCACGACGTCGTATTCCATCGCTTCGCGGGGGCCGTATTGTTCGATGAGTTCCTGAGTGGAGGCCATGTTCTTGTGTGGTTGGTTTTATGTTTGCGAACGAACGTACGAATCCTTGGAATTATAGGGGATCATGCCTGCCTCCAGAACCGCAATGACTTGCATTCGATTTGCGCGTTGGCTGCGCTTGCTGTCGGCCGGATCTGCGCCAAACCGGGTCCGGCTTGTGACATGATAGCGGTCTCCAGCGCGGCGGACTTGCGTGCGCAGGGACTTAAGGAGACCGAATGTGGGCATTGAAGTCAATTTTGAAGGCAAGATCGCGCTGGTGACCGGTGCTTCCAGCGGCTTGGGCGAACGCTTTGCGCGGGTGCTGGCACAAGCCGGGGCGCAAGTGGTGCTGGCAGCGCGCCGTACCGAGCGGCTCAAGGAATTGCGCGCCGAGATCGAATCCAACGGCGGCGCCGCGCATGTGGTGAGCCTCGACGTCACCGACTATGGCAGCATCAAGTCCGCTATCGCGCATGCTGAAACCGAAGCCGGCCCGATCGATATCCTGGTCAACAATTCCGGCGTGTCCGACACCCGGCGCCTGATCGACGTCACCCCGGAAGACTATGCTTTCGTGATGGATACCAACCTGCGCGGCGCCTTCTTCGTGGCCCAGGAAGTGGCCAAGCGCATGATCCAGCGCGCCAAGGGAGAACCCAACAAGCAGCACCGCATCATCAATATCGCTTCCGTAGCCGGCCTCAAGGTCTTGCCGCAGATCGGCATCTATTGCATGAGCAAGGCTGCAGCGGTGCACATGACCCGTGCCATGGCGGTTGAATGGGGCCGCTTCGGCATCAATACCAATGCGATCTGCCCGGGCTATATCGAGACTGAGATCAACCGCGAGCATTTCAGCACCGAGCAGGGACAACAATTGATCAGCATGTTGCCGCGCAAGCGCCTGGGCAAGCCGGAAGACCTGGACGGCCTGTTGCTGCTGCTGGCCGGCGACGAGTCGCATTTCATCAATGGCGCCATCATGACTGCCGACGACGGCATGGCAGCTTACTGAGGGTCAGCCCGGCGCAGGTATCAGGCGGCGCTGGCAAGCAGGGGCGGCTGGCGCGCCACGCCCAGCAGGCGGTTCACGAGTTCACTTGAGGTCGCGGCGCTGAATTTGCGCATCAGCTTGGCGCGGTGCATTTCCACCGTGCGCGGCGACAGGCCAACTTGGCGACCGATCTGCTTGCTGGTCTTGCCGTCCACCAGCAGGGCTGCAATTTCGCGTTCGCGCGGCGTCAGTTCAGCCGTCACTGGCCGTCGCGCGCTCAAGTCTTCAAAGGTCCAGATGCCGGCGGCATGCACGTCGTCGCGGACCAGCGATTTTCCCGTGACGTGGCACCAGAATAATTCGCCGTTGGCGCGCTTCATGATGCGTTCGTCGGAATAATGGCCGCGCGCATTCATGATCGGCACGATGCGCGCACCGGTGCGTTCAAATTCGCTGGTGGAGGGGTAGAGCGCGGCGAAGGATTGGCCGCACAGCATGCCGTCGGCATAGCCGAACATGTCAGCCAGGAATTGATTGCAAGCCCGGATCACCCGGTTTTCCGAAACGCACATGCCTATCGGCGCAAGCCGGAAGATGGTTTCAAAATCGGTCGGCAGGACTGTGCTCATGTGCGGGTGACGACGGCGGTAATGGTGGTAACAGGCGGACCAGAGAGACTGCCGGCCGCATCTGCTGGATGCATTAAAATCGGCCGGCCGGCCGGCTTGCGCGGCAGGGCCGGTCCGCCTGCGTACTTCTACGGTATTGTGTTGCCGAGGGTCGCCACTTATGCTGCTGGCTGGCCCGGATACCGAGACGTCGGGCGAGTTGATACTTTACACAAATAAGAGGCGTGGCATGAAGAAAGTTTACCCCGATGCGGCGAGTGCTATCGCCGGCGTCGTGAAGGATGGGCAAACGATCGCAGTGGGCGGATTCGGCCTGTGCGGCATCCCCGAATCCCTGATTGCTGCGGTGCGTGACGCGGGGGTGCAGAACCTGACCGCGATTTCGAACAATGCCGGCGTGGACGGCTTTGGCCTGGGCCTGCTGCTGGCCACCCGCCAGATCAAGAAAATGATCGCCTCCTATGTCGGCGAAAACAAGGAGTTCGAGCGCCAGTACCTGGCAGGCGAACTGGAACTGGAATTCACGCCCCAGGGCACACTGGCTGAAAAGCTGCGCGCCGGCGGCTCCGGCATTCCCGCTTTCTTTACCAAGACTGGTGTTGGCACCATCGTTGCCGAGGGCAAGGATGTGCGTGAATTCGATGGCGAGCAATATGTGATGGAGCGCTCGCTGGTGCCGGACGTCTCGCTGGTCAAGGCTTATATGGCCGACAAGTCGGGCAACCTGGTCTACAACAAGACGTCGCGCAACTTCAATCCGAACGTCGCGATGGCTGGCAAGATCACCATCGTCGAGGTTGAAAAGCTGGTCGAGGTTGGCCAGATTGATCCAGACCAGGTGCATACACCCGGAATTTTCGTTCACCGCATCGTCGTCAATGCAAATCCGGAAAAGCGGATCGAGCAGCGCACCGTGCGCGCGAAGTAAAGCGCAGCCACCAGGACAATCGGAGAACAGACATGGCATGGACTCGTGAAGAAATGGCCGCACGCGCGGCAAAGGAATTGCAGGACGGTTTCTACGTCAACCTTGGCATCGGCTTGCCAACCATGGTGGCCAATTATGTACCCCAGGATATCGAGGTCTGGCTGCAGTCGGAAAACGGCTTGCTGGGTATCGGGCCTTTCCCGACTGATGATGCGGTCGATCCCGACCTGATCAACGCCGGCAAGCAAACCGTGACGGCGCTGCCCGGTTCATCCTATTTCAGCTCGGCCGATTCGTTTGCGATGATCCGCGGCGGCAAGATCAACATTGCCATCCTTGGCGCCATGCAAGTGTCCGAGCGCGGCGACCTGGCAAACTGGATGATCCCCGGCAAAATGGTCAAGGGCATGGGCGGCGCAATGGACCTGGTTGCAGGCGTCAAGCAAGTCGTGGTGCTGATGGAGCATGTGGCCAGGAACAAAGATGGCTCGACCTCGTTCAAGATCATGAAGGAATGCACGCTGCCCTTGACGGGCGTGCGCGTGATCAATCGCATCATTACCGACTTGGGCGTGATCGACATTACCGACAAGGGTTTGAAGCTGGTGGAACTGGCGCCGGGCGTGACGGCAGAAGAAGTCGTCGCCAAGACGGATGCGCCGCTCGACACCAGCGCAGTCGCCTGACACGCGCAGCCGGCGCGGCAGGGGAGGGCAGCGCCCGGTTGCGCCGCCCGGTTGGTAATCGTGCAGATGCGGGCCGGTCGCAGCAAGCGACCAGGCCCGTCTTCTTTTCTATTTCCGCACTTCGGGCCTGAGCCGGTAAATCGCGCCGGCGTAATCGTCTGAAATATAAAAGCCGCCCTTGCCATCGGAGATGACATCCACTGGCCGTCCCCAGCGCTGTTTCTTGCGCGCGTCGATCACCCAGCCACTGACGAAATCGCTTTCCGCGCCCACCCGGCCATTGCGGTCCAACGCATAGAGCACGACCTTGTTGCCGACCAGGCTGGTGCAATTCCAGCAGCCATGCAGGGCGACGGCGAGCTTGCCTGCAAGCGCTGGTGGCAAGTCTTTCGACGGCAAGAAGGACATGCCCAGCGGCGCTGAATGCGGAGGCAATCCTTTTGCGGGCCGGTCCAGTTTGCTGCAATCAAGGCGGCTGCCATTGGCATTGAGTTCGACGTCGCGCTCATAAGGCATGTCGTCAAGCCCGCCATCCGGATTCGAATTGCAGAAGGGCCAGCCATAATTGCCGCCATCACGGACTTTCAGCAGCAGCTCGGGGGGATTGCGGTCGACGAAAGATGGCAGCACTTTTCCATAGTCGCTGGCGCCATCGCCATCGAAATCCTTGTGATAGGGGTAGGCGATATTGTCGCGATTGTTCACCACGACCCAGAGTTCATTCGTGCCCGGGCGAAATGCCAAGCCTTCGGCATTGCGCACGCCGCGCGCAAACAGACGTCCGCTACCGCGTCCGCCCGCATCATATTCATGTATCGCGCCGCGCACTGGTTCTGCAACAGTGTCGGATGCGCAGGCATTGCAGGTAGAGGCAATCGACACGTAAAGCTTGTTGCCATTGAGCGCAATGTTTTTCAGCGCATGGCCATAACTGCCCTTCAGTTCGGGCGTGCTTGCATCGGGCAGATTGTCGACCACGACCTGGCTTTCCTGCATGCGCGTATCGCCCGGTGTGTAAGGCGCCCGCGTGATGCGATTGGTCTGGGCAACGTAGAGCCACATGACGCCATCGAGCGCATGGAAAACCATGTCGTGCGCCTGGCGCAGACCGCTGGCAAACGTGCTGGTTTGCATGCCGCCCTTGCTATCGGCGCGCAGCAGGATGATTTCATCGCGCGACGGCGTGGAAACCAGCAAGTCGCCATTCGGCGCTAGTGCCATGAAGCGGGCGTCCGGCACGCGGGCCGCCACTTCGATGCTGAACCCGGCCGGCACCTGCAGCATACGTTTGCGGTTGAAGGGCGGGGTGGGTGCAATACCGTGGGCCAGTTGCAACGCAACTTCATGCAAGGCAGGCACATCGGCAG
>JAQGMC010000012.1 GCA_028292545.1 Paucimonas sp. | reverse complement strand
AGCCCATCATCTCCAGCACCTGTCCCAGCGCCTGCGGCTTGGCGGTGGCGTATTCGATGAACTCGATGCCGTCCATCCCGAGCGGGTTGGGCGCGGGCGGAATGGCTTCACGGTCGGCTGCGGTGGTCTGTGGTGGGGAGTTCATGGGGTTTCCTTTCAATGCAAAAATGATCAAGGCTTGCGGGGCGCGCCAGCCTGGCTTGCCGGCACAGCCGCCGTGGCGGCCGCGCCGGGCAAATGGCCGCCGCCCAGGAAGAGCCGCTCGATGTTCGGGTCGGCCAGCAGCTCGGACGCCTTCTTGTGCAGCACCAGCATCGGCGCGCCCAGCGACATGAAGGTCGGCAGCATGACGAATTCGCCCCGCGCGCAATTGATCGTGCCCGAGGCCTGCCACAGCAGCGTGAAGCCCAGCGCCGCCAGCGCGTAGATGCTGCCTGTGGCCAGGCCCGAGAAAAAGAGTTGGAGAAAGTCTGTCATGGCAGTGCTTGCATAAAGAGGCGTGCGAGGAGGGTGAAACGTCCAGTGCAGGCTGGACAACTTGGCAATACCAAGGCCCCAGCATCAGGGCGCGGATGCTGGTGCGACAGGCTGCGGCCCAGGGGCCGGCGACTTATTTTTTTGCGGAGGCGGCAGGCGCGGCACCAGCAGCTAGAGGCGGCAGGATCGACATCACCTCCTGCTTGCCGTTCTTGACCTCGATCATGAAGCTCTCCCGGTCCAGGTCGCCCTTAGCGTCGAAGGCCACGTCCATCAGCACGCCGGGCTGATCAGCTGCCTTCACCTTTAAGGTATGCAGCGTGGCGGCCACCGCCTTGCGGTCAAGCTTGCCGGTCTTTTCAATCGCAGCCTTCAGGATGTATACGCCCGAGTAGCCTTTCAGGCCGTTGTGGTCCGACACGTATTTGTATTCCTTCTCGAACTTGGCGCGAAAGGCCCGGATGGCCGGCTGCGGCGCATCGACTGTCAGGCCGACGTGGGCGATTGCGCCGTTGGCGGCGTCGCCGGCGAGCTCGATGACTTTCTGTCCCGTCAGCGTGGTTTCTCCAATGATGGGCTTGGTCCAGCCCTGCTTCTTGAGCTCGCGCAGAATGCGCGCCGACTCTTCCTCGTTTGAATAGGCGAACACGCCATCGGCATTGCTCTGCTTGGCCTTGAGCACGGCGGCGGAGAAGTCCACCTGGCCGCTATCAGTGGAAATTTCAGCCACGACCTGGGTGGGCGAATTGGCCAGTGCCTTCTTGATCGCGTCCAGGCCGCCCTTGCCGTAGTCGTTGTTCACATAAATGATTGCAATGGTCTTGAGCTTGGCCTGGTCTGTGATGTAGCGAGCCACTTTGGGCATGGCGGCAGCTTGGGTGAAACTTGTGCGAAACACATAGGGGTTGCCTTGCTCGGTAATGGCAGCGGCCTCGCCGCCGGTGAAGTTCGGCACTTCGGCGCGGCGCGACTCGGCCATGCTGACCATGATGGAGCCGGAGAACACCGGGCCGAAGATGGCGAACACATCGTTGTCAATGGCTTTTTGCGTCAGGCCCTTGGCCACTCCCGGGTTGCTCTGGGTATCGGCCGTCGTGGTCTGGATCTTCTTGCCCAGGATGCCGCCCGCCGCGTTGATTTCCTTGACCGCCAATTCCACGCCGTTCTTGAAGTTGGTGCCCGACGTGGCGCCGGCGCCAGACAGCTCGACAATGTTGGCAATCTTGATCACATCTTGCGCAAAGGTAAGCGTACCGCTGGCTGCCATTGTGCAGGCAGCTATTAATTTAAGAGCGAATCGTTTGTTCATGCTTGTCTCCTTAAAAGTTAAAAAAGTAGCCTGCACGGGTCGGTCCTGCATCGTTGAAAACCAGCGTCCTGGGACTGACAAAACTATGGCAGCCGCCGTTGCAATACGTAAGCAAGTTGTCAACAAACCCTGCGTGTTCGATCACCGACTTGTCATCACGGATGAGTCTCAACTTTAGGGCCTGCAAGCGCGACCCGAAAGTGAAATGAGCCAATTGCTCGCGCTGATCGCACAGTGATGAGCGATGATCGAACGCAACAAGGGTTACACCTAGCCTAGCCTCGGCGTTCATGCAGCGTTCAACAGCCTGAACCCTGGCCCATACGCTCAGGTGGACCGAAAAGGCTTGGCCTGTGCACTCCCTTTTGCAGCGGTGAAGGCTTGCGCGCGCAAGCGGTTGTATTCCGCCTCAGGAACGGGCGTGGCGTAGCGGTCCCCCAGGTCGTTCATCTGCACCCGGAAGGTCTCGCGGGAAGTCCAGGCGGCAATGGCCGCGATGATGGTCACGCCCAGCGTGATCGCGCCGATCATCAGCGGGATATTGGCCGCACCGGGAGGCGCTACGGCCACGAACAGCGCCGGCAGCATGGCGGTGACGAGCGTGCCGAGGTTCTGCGAAATGGCCATGCCCGAAACCCGGGTGCGGGTGGGAAACATCTCGGGATAAAAGCTCGGAAAAACGGCGTTGTAGCCCTGGTACACGACACCCCACATCAGCAGCGACATGACGATAGCCATCGACACGTTGTGGATGCTGATGGCGTAGAGGTAGCCGAACGAGAGCAAGCCTGAGCCGAGGGCGCCGACAATGATTGGAAGCCTGCGTCCGAACCGGTCCGACAGGTTGCCGACAAAGGGAATCACGATCACCGCGGCGATATTGCCCATGACCGGAATCCACAGATACACATCTTTCTCGAAGCCAATGCCGTAGCCCGGCTGGACCGCGTAGGCGGCGCCGAAAATCGTCGTGACCACCGGAATGACATTCATCAGCGAGCAGCACATGACGCGCAGCATGTCGCGCCAGTTCTGCGTGATCGCCTGGATGACCGGCGCCTTCGGGACCGCGCCGAGTTCGTCCACTTCGGCAAAGGCAGGCGTTTCGTCCACCTCGCGGCGAATGATATAGCCCACGACAATCACGATGAAGCTGAGCAAAAAGGGAATGCGCCAGCCCCAGGAATTGAACGCCTCGGCAGGCATGTAATGCGCCAGCGGCAGGAACACCGCCGCCGCCAGGATCTGCCCGGCCTGCACGCCCTGAAGGGTAAAGCTGGCAAAAAAGCCACGCCGGCCGAAGGGCGCATGCTCCAGGATCATCGAGCTGGCGCCCGAGATTTCGCCAGCCACGGCAAAGCCCTGTATCAGGCGCAGCAGCACCAAGAGCGCCG
>JAQGMC010000145.1 GCA_028292545.1 Paucimonas sp. | reverse complement strand
GAGTCGTACAATGAATCGCGCACCATCACGGCCGGCGCTGCAGTGGCCAGCTTCGAAGCGCCTTGCGGCCGGGTCGGCCTGTCGGTCTGCTATGACTTGCGCTTTCCAGAGTTGTACCGCGCGCTTGGCATATGCTCTGTGATCGTGGTGCCGTCTGCCTTCACTTACACCACCGGACGCGCGCATTGGGAAATCCTGTTGCGGGCGCGGGCAATCGAAAACCAGTGCTATGTGCTGGCAGCCGCGCAAGGCGGCACCCATCGCAATGGCCGCCGCACCTGGGGCCATACGATGCTGGTCGATCCCTGGGGCGACATCCTGTCGGTGGTGGCCGAAGGCGAGGGCGTGGCAAGCGGCGAGCTGCAGCCGGCTGAATTGCAGCGCGTGCGCGAAAGCTTGCCCGCGCTTGCGCATCGGCGACTGTAAAGCGGCGCCGATGGCGTGGCGAAGGCGACAACAGAGCAGGAATCCGCGCAATCCAGTAACCTTGGCTGTCAAATCCTGTCCATGCAGGACACCGCACAAGACAGCAAAGCTTGATCACTGAACATTTACCGACGGCCTTGGCCGCTTTCCCACATGAACCTGTCTGAACCGCACCTGAAAAACCTGGCGACTGCGCGCGATATCCTGCTGACGCCTTTCGGCCTGGATGAAGCCAAGCTGATCACCACGCTGGGCACCATGTTCACCCACCGCGTCGACTATGCCGACCTGTATTTCCAGTTCACCAAGAGCGAGGGCTGGAGCCTGGAGGAAGGCATCGTCAAGACTGGCAGTTTCTCGATCGACCAGGGCGTGGGCGTGCGCGCCGTGTCGGGCGACAAGACTGCATTTTCCTATTCCGATGAAATTTCCGAGCGCGCCTTGCTCGACGCCGTTGCCGCCACCCGTACTATTGCGCGCCAGGGCGCCGGCCGGGTCAAGGTTGCCGGCTCGGTCCTGCCCACCGGCGGACGCACGCTCTATCATGCGATGGACCCGCTGGCTTCGCTGGATGCCACGGCCAAGGTGAGCTTGCTGGAAAAGGTGGAACGTATTGCCCGCGCCAAGGATCCACGCGTGGTGCAAGTGATGGCGGGCCTGGCCGGCGAGTATGACGTGGTGCTGGTGGTGCGTAGCGATGGCGTGCTGGCGGCAGACGTGCGCCCGCTGGTGCGTGTCTCGGTCACTGTCATTGCCGAGCAGGATGGCCGCCGCGAAATGGGCACCTCCGGCGGTGGCGGACGCTACAGCTATGATTATTTCAACGATGCCTTGCTGGAACAGTACGCCAGCGAAGCCGTCGCATCGGCCCTGGTGAACCTGGAAGCGCGTCCCGCACCGGCCGGCGCGATGACGGTGGTGCTGGGGCCGGGCTGGCCGGGCGTCTTGCTGCATGAAGCCATCGGCCATGGCCTGGAGGGAGATTTCAACCGCAAGGGATCGAGCGCCTTTTCCGGCCGCATTGGTGAACGCGTTGCCGCCAAGGGCGTGACCGTGGTGGACGATGGCACGCTGGCCGACCGCCGCGGCTCCCTGAACATGGATGATGAAGGCAACCCGACCCAGTGCACGACGTTGATCGAGGACGGCATCCTGAAGGGTTATATCCAGGACACGATGAATGCGCGCCTGATGAACATGCCCGTTACTGGCAATGCCCGGCGCGAATCCTTTGCCCACTTGCCGATGCCGCGCATGACCAACACCTACATGCTCGATGGCGACCGCGATCCGGCTGAAATCCTGGCGTCGGTGAAAAACGGCCTGTATGCAGTGAATTTCGGTGGCGGCCAGGTCGATATCACGAATGGCAAATTCGTGTTTTCCGCCAGCGAGGCTTACATGATCGAGGATGGCAAGATCACCTATCCAGTCAAAGGCGCAACACTGATCGGCAATGGGCCGGACGTGTTGAACCGGGTTTCCATGATCGGCAACGACATGCAGCTTGATTCGGGCGTGGGCGTGTGCGGCAAGGAAGGCCAGAGCGTACCGGTCGGCGTGGGCCAACCGACGATGCGCATTGAAGGCATGACGGTGGGTGGAACGGCTTGATGGCTTGACGGCGTGATGGCGTGACGCATGATCATGGCGCCGCCGGGAATGACAAACCCGGCGGCGCAGGAACTTGCCAAACGCTTTGATTTACTGCACCATTGGCGCTGACCGTACCCAGGGCAAAAGCTTCATGACTTCGATCCGTTTCTTCGGCTTTTATTTTCCCTTTAGCTATTCCAGCCCCAAGGCGGTGGAAAAGCGGTAAGGTCGCGAAGAAACGAGACAAACCGGATTTCTGAAAAAACCGCCAGCGATGGCGGTTTTTTCATTTGGACGCCGCCAGCAATCCACCAGCAAATCGCCAGCAACTCGTCACCAGCAAATCGATTGGAGAACCACATGCCACGCACCGACGACTTACGCATCAGGGAGATGAAAGAATTGTCTCCCCCCTCGCACCTGATCCGTGAGTTCCCGTGCTCGGAGCGCGCGGCGCAAACCACGTCCCAGGCCCGCACCGCCCTGCACCGCATCCTGCACGGCCAGGATGACCGGCTGATGGTCGTGATCGGCCCCTGTTCCATCCATGACACGCGCGCGGCCATGGAGTACGCGAACCGCCTGGCAAAGGAGCGCGAGCGTTTCAGCCGCGACCTGGAAATCGTGATGCGGGTCTATTTTGAAAAGCCGCGCACCACGGTTGGCTGGAAGGGCTTGATCAACGATCCCTACATGGACAACAGCTTCCGCATCAATGATGGCTTGCGCATGGCGCGCGAGTTGCTGGCGCAGATCAACGAGCTCGGCCTGCCGGCCGGTACGGAATTTCTGGACATGATCAGCCCGCAATATGTGGCTGACTTGATCAGCTGGGGCGCAATCGGCGCGCGCACAACCGAATCGCAAGTGCACCGCGAACTGGCGTCTGGACTGTCTTGCCCGGTTGGTTTCAAGAATGGGACCGACGGCAACATCAAGATTGCAGCAGACGCGATCAAGGCGGCATCGCAACCGCATCATTTCCTGTCGGTGACCAAGGGTGGCCACTCGGCTATCGTATCCACCAACGGCAATGAAGATTGCCACCTGATCCTGCGCGGCGGCAAGGCGCCGAATTATGATGCGGCAAGCGTAGCCGAAGCTTCGAAGGCGCTGGCGGCAAACGGGCTGGCGGCGCGGGTCATGATCGACGCTTCACATGCCAACAGTTCGAAGAAGCCGGAAAACCAGGTGCCGGTCTGCGCCGATATCGGTAGTCAATTGGCCGCTGGCGACAGCCGCATCATCGGCGTGATGATTGAGTCGCACCTGGTAGCCGGGCGCCAGGACCTGGTGCCGGGACAGACCCTGACCTATGGCCAATCGGTGACCGATGGCTGCATAGACTGGGACAGCAGCGTGAAAGTATTGGAAGGCCTGGCCGAATCGGTGCGCAAGCGTCGCTTGCACAACGAGGAATAAGCACTGGCGCTGCGGGCTAGAACCAGTACTGCGGCGATTACTGCTGGAGTACTGCCGCGGTACTGCAGCGAGGATAGAGAGGACACAGGGTACTGCAGCGGCGCGCAAAGCAGGGCATGTGCGTGGCAAGCGCGTTGCGCTTGCCCGCCGCGCCAGCAAGCCGGCAGCGCCAGCGGCGGTGGAACGGGGCTGTAGCCTAATCCCGGAAGTTGTTGAATTCCAGCGGCAGGTCTGTCATTTCCTTGCGCAGCAGCGCCATCGACGCTTGCAAGTCATCGCGCTTGGCACCCGTTACGCGCACGGCCTCGCCCTGGATGCTGGCCTGGACCTTCATCTTGCTGTCCTTGATGGTGCGCACGATCTTCTTGGCCGCATCCGACTCAATGCCGTTGCGGATCTTGATCACTTGCTTGACCTTGTCGCCGCCGACTTTTTCCACCTTGCCGATATCCATGAAGCGCACATCGACATTGCGCTTGACGAGTTTGCCGGTCAACACTTCGCGCACTTGGGTCAGTTGGAAATCCGAATCGGCATAGGCCGTCAATTCCCTTTCCTTTTGCTCGACGCGGGCGTCGGAGCCCTTGAAGTCGAAGCGGGTCGAAATTTCCTTGTTGGCCTGGTCGAGCGCATTGCGCACTTCAACCATGTTGGCTTCGGATACGACGTCGAAAGATGGCATGTACGGGTCCTTTCGTGAGGTCCAGCGGGACTGTTTTGTAATTGGCAATTCTAGCGGAGGGCCGTGCCCGCCGCCACCTGAAAGCTATAATCCGCCTCCTATGCCTTCTTTCCCAGCGGTCACTGACCATGTCTGCCTGCGCGACTTCAATACCCTCGGTCTTGAAGCCCGCGCCGCGCATTACCTGCGCGTCACCGATCCCGCGATGCTGGTTGCCGTGGCAGCCGATGCACGCCTGAAAAACCTGCCGCGCCTGGTGTTGGGCGGCGGGAGCAATATTGTGCTGACGCAGGATTTTCCCGGCCTGGTGCTGCACATGGCGACAAGCGGCATTGGCATTGTCGGTGAAACGCAAGATGCAATCCTGGTCCGGGCGGCAGCAGGCGAAAATTGGCATGGCCTGGTGTGCTGGACGCTGGCGCAGGCATTGCCGGGGCTGGAAAACCTGGCGCTGATACCCGGCAGCGTGGGTGCATCGCCGATCCAGAATATCGGCGCTTACGGCATCGAACTGAAAGACCGTTTCCACAGCCTGACCCTGCTCAACATCGACACTGGCGAACAGCAGGTGCTGGATGCGGCCGACTGCCGCTTCGGTTATCGCGACAGTATCTTCAAGCAGGGCCTGGGCCGGCATGCGGTGATCCTGGATGTGACCTTCGCCTTGCCGCGGCGCTGGACGGCCAACCTGTCGTACAAGGAACTGGCGGGCGAACTGGCCGCCCGTGGTCAAACCGAGCCGTCGGCGCAGCAAGTTGCCGATGCCGTCATTGCGATCCGCCAGCGCAAGCTGCCCGACCCGGCGCGTATTGGCAATGCCGGTAGCTTCTTCAAGAATCCGGTGGTGGCCGCCGAACGGCGCGACGCCTTGTTGCAAGCCTATCCGGGGCTGGTGAATTATGCCCAGTCCGACGGCAGCTACAAGCTGGCCGCGGGCTGGATGATTGAGCAATGCGGCTGGAAAGGCCGCTCGCTCGGACAGGCTGGCGTGTATGAAAAGCAGGCGCTGGTGCTGGTGAACCGCGGCCAGGCGTCCGGCGCCGAAATCATGCAACTGGCAGAAGCAATCAATGCGGACGTGGTCAGCCGCTTCGGCGTGCAACTGGAGCCGGAACCGGTCGTCGTCTAAGCTGCTGCGCCTTCCTGCCGGCTTGGGCTCAGTCCTTGCTCAGTCTTTAAAGTGGCAGACGTAGTCCAGCGTCTCCAGCGTTTCAATTTCAAAGCTGGAATTGCCCGGCACTTCAAATTTCTCGCCGCCGCTGTAGGTGTGCCAGTCCTGCTGGCCCTTGATGCGCACGCGGCATTTCCCGCTGTTCAGTTCCATGATTTCCGGTGCGCCCGTATTGAACACCAGCGCCGAAGGGAAAATCACGCCCAGGGTTTTCTTGGTGCCGTTGGCAAACAGCACCGTGTGGGAAACGCATTTGCCGTCGAAGTAAATGTTGGCTTTCTTGATGATGGAGACTTCGTCGAATTGGGCGGTCATGATGGAATGGTAAGGGCTGGACGGTGAGAAGGAATCGGCGCCTGCCCGAGGCGGTATCGGGCGGGCAGGCGCAGTGCAGTGGTTCGTGATTACTGGCCGCGCTTGTTGCGCGCGTTGGCGGCAATCCGCATACGCAGTGCATTGAGTTTGATGAAGCCGCCGGCGTCGGCCTGGTTATAGGCGCCGCCGTCTTCGTCGAAGGTGGCAATGGTCTGGTCGAACAGGGAATCGGACTTCGAATCGCGCGCGACCACAATCACATTGCCCTTGTACAGCTTGACGCGCACCCAGCCATTCACGTTTTGCTGGGTATGGTCGATCAGGGTTTGCAGCGCCACGCGCTCGGGCGCCCACCAGTAGCCGTTGTAAATCATTGATGCATAGCGCGGCATCAAGTCATCTTTCAGGTGCGCCACTTCGCGGTCGAGCGTGATCGATTCAATCGCGCGATGCGCGCGCAGCATGATGGTGCCGCCCGGGGTTTCATAGCAGCCACGCGACTTCATGCCGACATAGCGGTTTTCCACCAGGTCGAGGCGGCCGATGCCATGCTTGCCACCCAGGCGGTTCAGTTCGGTCAGCACGGCGGCAGGAGACAGGCGCTTGCCATTCAAGCCGACGATGTCGCCTTTTTCGAATTCAATGTCGAGATACTCGGCTTCATCCGGCGCGGCTTCCGGGCTCACGGTCCAGCGCCACATCGCTTCTTCGGCTTCCGCCGCCGGGTTTTCCAGGTGCCGGCCTTCGAAGCTGATGTGCAGCAGGTTGGCATCCATCGAATAGGGCGCGCCGCCTTTCTTGTGCTTCATGTCGACTTCGATATTGGCGTCTTCCGCATATTTCAGAAGCTTCTCGCGCGACAGCAAATCCCATTCGCGCCAGGGCGCAATGATCTTCACGTTCGGCATCAGCGCATAGGCGCCCAGTTCGAAACGAACCTGGTCATTGCCCTTGCCGGTGGCGCCATGCGATACCGCGTCGGCGCCAGTGTGGCGTGCGATGTCGATCAGGCGTTTTGCAATCAGGGGGCGCGCAATGGAGGTGCCGAGCAGGTATTCGCCTTCATACACCGTGTTGGCGCGGAACATGGGGAATACGAAGTCGCGCACGAATTCTTCACGCAAGTCGTCAATGAAAATGTTTTCCGGCTTGATGCCGAATTTCAGCGCTTTCTGGCGCGCCGGCTCCAGCTCTTCGCCCTGGCCGAGGTCAGCCGTGAAGGTGACGACTTCGCAGTGGTAATTATCCTGCAGCCATTTCAGGATGACCGAGGTGTCCAGGCCGCCGGAATAGGCGAGTACGACTTTCTTTATATCGCTCATGCTGTTGTTTCTTTCCTGAATGAGATTACATATTTGTGTGGCGGTCGCGGCCTGCGGGCCAGGCGCCTACAGCTCGCCCAGCAGCAGGTATTCAAGCAAGGCTTTTTGCACGTGCAGGCGGTTTTCCGCCTCGTCCCACACCACCGATTGCGGGCCGTCGATGACGCCAGCCGATACTTCTTCGCCGCGGTGGGCGGGCAGGCAATGCATGAACAAGGCATCCGGCCGGGCCCGCGCCATTTTGGCTTCATCCACGATCCAGCCGTCGAAAGCCTTCAGCCGCGCTTCGTTCTCTTGCTCGAAACCCATGCTGGTCCAGACATCGGTGGTGACCAGGTCGACGCCTTCGCAAGCGTCGGAGGGAGAGGCAAACTCGGTGTAGCAATTGTTGCCCGGCTCGACCAGGCCTGGGTCGATATCATAGCCGCGCGGCGTGGAAACATGCAGGTGGAAGCCGAACACGCGCGCCGCTTGCAGCCAGGAATACAGCATATTGTTGGCGTCGCCGATCCACGCCACGCGGCGGCCGGCGATGGAGCCGCGCTGCTCGATGTAGGTATAGACATCGGCCAGCACCTGGCAGGGATGGTGTTCGTTGGTCAGGCCATTGATGACAGGCACCCGCGAATGCGCGGCGAAGCGGTCGATGATGTCGTGGCCGAAGGTGCGCACCATGATGATGTCGCACATGCGGGACATGACTTGCGCCGCATCCTCCACCGGCTCGCCGCGGCCCAGCTGGCTGTCGCGGGTATTCAGGTAGATGGCAGCGCCGCCAAGCTGGTGCATGCCGGCTTCGAAAGAGAGCCGGGTGCGGGTCGAATTTTTTTCGAACACCATCACCAGCGTGCGGTCGAGCAGGGTGTGATGCGGCTCGTAACTCTTGAATTTCCGTTTGATCAGGCGCGTGCGTTCGATCACGTACTCGAACTCGTCGCGTGAAAAGTCGGAAAACTGCAGGAAGTGTCTGATTGCCATAAAAGGAAACGGCGGCGAGGTGGCGCCTGCCGCCGAAGTTGTAACTGTCTCAATTATAAGGGTTTATCGGTAAAAACTGTCCCTGAAACTGGGTAGGCGGATGCGGAATCGGCACGGAACTGGCCAAGCCCGCGATGTCACTGGCTGGGCAGGCGTGCGCTACGTGCGCAGGCATCGCCAGCAGCCTCAATAACCGATGGTCTGCGCCGACTCATGCCGCAGCTGCAGGTAAAGCGCATGGCGCGCAGCGGAAATACTGCCATCCCTGAGCCCGGCCAGCACTGCGCAATCCGGCTCGGACACATGATGGCAATTGGTGAAGCGGCATTGACCGAGCGCCGGCGCAAACTCTGGAAAAGCCCGTTCCAGCATGCCTTCGCTCAGGTGGTGCAAACCGAATTCCTGGAAGCCGGGGGAATCGATGATGGCGGCATC
Organism: Paucimonas sp.; assembly: GCA_028292545.1. Taxonomy (GTDB): domain Bacteria; phylum Pseudomonadota; class Gammaproteobacteria; order Burkholderiales; family Burkholderiaceae_D; genus Lacisediminimonas. The sequence goes on along the minus strand of JAQGMC010000145.1, from coordinate 11,838 downwards.
GTCGGCCAGTTGATAGAGCCGGGTGAAGGTGGTCGTGTGTTTGCCGGTATCGAGCGCAGCTGAAATTTCACGCACGGCGATATCGGCGTCCGGCACCAGCAAGTTCACCAGCGAGGATTTGCCCATGCCCGACTGGCCGATCAGGATTGTGGTCTGTCGCGCCAGCAGCGGCTGCAGCAGGGCCAGCGCGCCTTGCGGATCTGCCTGCACCGTCAACTCGTGCACCGGATAACCAAGGGCCGCGTAACGCGCCAGCCGTTCACGCGATTTTTGCAGGCCGGGTTGCAAGTCCACCTTGTTCAGCAGTATGCGGGCCTGGATGCCGGCTGCCGTGGCGGCGACCAGCGAGCGCGAAATCAAGTCTTCGGAAAAACCCGGTTCGGTTGCCACCATTATCAGGATCTGGTCGACATTGGCGGCCAGGAATTTCGATTTGTACTGGTCGGAGCGAAACAGCAGCGTGCGCCGTTCCGCCACCCGCTCAATGACAGCCTGGTCGGGCGAAGTTTGCTTCAGGTCGACCACATCGCCCACCGCAACATGGCTTTTCTTGCCGCGGGTGACGCATTGCAGGCGCATGTCGCCAACCTGGGCGACATAATGCCGGCCGTGCGCCGCGATGATGATGCCGTGCAGGATGGCGGCGCTCACGCGGCAGCATCCAGCAAGGCGTCGATCCTGGCCGCGCAAATGAAGTCGTTTTCCGACAAACCGCCCTGGCCGCCGTTGACGGAATGCGTATCCAGGCGCACCAGGCAATGGTTATAAGTGACAGTCAGTTCGGGATGATGGTCTTGCTGGTGCGCGATCCATGCCACCGCATTCACGAAAGCCAGGGTCTTGTAGTAATTCGCAAACGCGAACTTGCGCGCAATGCGCTGGCCTTCGCGCTGCCAGCCCGGCAGCGCCTGCAGGTAAGTCACGATGACGGCTTCATCCAGCGCCTGGACCTGCGCCTGGCAATGCCGGGTTTTCAATTCCGCTGCGGCCATCATCGCGCCAGCCCCTGCAGCCGGTCGATGCGAATCGTGGCCGGCGGATGGGAATCGTAGAAAGCCGAATGCACCGGGTCGGGCGTCAGCGTGGCAGCGTTGTCTTCGTACAGTTTCACCAGCGCCGACACGAGGTTGCGCGCGCTGCTGTGTTTTGCGGCGAAGGCGTCGGCTTCGAACTCATGCTTGCGCGAAGTCAGCGAATTCAATGGCGACAGCAGGAAGGTGAACACGGGCAGCACCAGCATGAACAGGATCAGGGCCATTGCATCGTTGCTGACGTTGAGCATGGGTTCCACCCCCAGGCCGGTAAAGAACCAGGTACGGGTTTTCAAATAGCCCAAGAGGGCCAGGAAAGCCAGCGATACGGAAAACAGCACGATGATGCGCTTGACGATGTGACGCAGCTTGAAGTGGCCCAGTTCATGCGCGAGCACGGCTTCGACTTCATCCGGCGCCAGCCGCGCCAGCAGGGTATCGAAAAACACGATGCGCTTGGCAGCGCCAAAGCCAGAGAAATAGGCATTGCCGTGGGCGCTGCGCTTGGAGCCATCCATGACGAACAAGCCCTTGGAAGCGAAACCGACGCGCTTCATCAGGGCTTCGATCTGCAGTCGCAGATTGTCGTCGGTGAGCGGCGTGAATTTGTTGAACAGCGGCGCGATCACGGTCGGGAACAGCACCAGCATCAGCAACTGGAAACCGCTCCAGACCAGCCAGGCATAGAACCACCACAGGTCGCCCGATTTTTCCATCAGCAGCAAGACGATCCAGACCAGCGGCAAGCCCATTGCCGCGCCCAGCACGATCGTCTTGAGCATGTCGGTGAAGAACAGTCGCTTGCTCATCTTGTTGAACCCGAAACGCTGCTCCAGGCTGAATTGCCGGTAATAGTCGAAGGGCAGTTCGATCAGGCCGGCAATGGCGGCGAAGGCGGCGATAAGGGCCAGCTGGTAAGTCATGCCCGGTCCGGTCACCTCAAGCAGGTGAATGGACAGCCATTGCAAGCCGCCCAGCAAGGTGAAGCAAACCAGCACCGCTGCATTGACCAGCATGGACATCAGGCCGAACTTGCCCTTGGCCACCGTGTAGTCGGCCGCCTTTTGATGCGCGGCCAGGGTGATGCGCGTGGCGAATTGGGCCGGCACTTCATGCCGGTGCGCCAGCACATGTCGCATCTGGCGCGAAGCGAGCCAGAACCGGATCGACAGCGTCAGCAGCAGGAAGCCGACGAACAAGATAGAAAAATACTGCGAGGACATGATGGCTGGCGCCTGTGAGAAAATGCGCGGTTCTGAAGAGGGAAATTATTATGTCACAAGCGACGGACCAAATTGCCGCCCAGCCGGCGCCTGCCCGGCCCAATGAATTCAATCTTGTCTGGGTGGACATGGAAATGACCGGTTTGTCGCCGGATACCGATCGCATCATTGAAGTGGCCGTCGTGGTCACGGATTCCGAGCTGAACATACTCGGCGAAGGACCGGTGCTGGCGATTCATCAAGCCGATGAAATCATGGCTGGCATGGATGCCTGGAATCGCGGCACGCATGGCCGCTCCGGCTTGATCGACCGCGTCAAGGCCTCCACAGTGGATGAAGCACAGGCGCAGGCAGTGCTGATTGAATTCCTGCGCCAGTATGTGCCGCCCGGTAAATCACCGATGTGCGGCAACACGATTTGCCAGGACCGCCGTTTCATGGCGCGCACCATGCCGCAGCTGGAAGCTTTTTTCCACTACCGCAATCTGGATGTATCGACGCTGAAGGAATTGTGCCGGCGCTGGAAGCCAGACATTCACAACGGCTTCAAGAAACAGCAGAAACACACGGCCCTGGCCGACATACTCGAGTCGATCGAAGAGTTGCGTTACTACCGGCAGCACTTCATCCGCGAATAGGGCAGGGCGGCCGCTGGTGAGCCTGCCTGCGGACCTGCCTGCTGCGCGGCGCGTTCAATGCGCGCCGCAGCACTTCTTGAATTTTTTCCCGCTGCCGCAAGGACACAAGTCGTTGCGGCCGGTTTTTTGCGCATCGCGCTCGATCGGCTGGGCCGGCTTGCGGCGCGCTGCCCAATAGCGCCGGATTTCCGGCAGCGCCGCTTCCACCTCCAGCGACAGCCGGTGCACCTTGGCTGGCGTATCCACCAGCGGCAACTCTTCTTCTTCCAGTTCCTCCGCACCCAGCAGGACGATCGGGCGCAACAACGCGCCCAGCTCTTCCGCGGGCGCGCCTTCCCACTGGTCGGCGCGCAATTGCATGCCTTCCCAGAAGCCCCAGGCCCAGGGTTCGCCATCGATGAATTGCTGGCCCTCGGCTTCGAATTGCGAAAACAGCGGCTCGAATTCCTTGGGCGCCACTTCGAAAGTGATGGCGATCTCGTTGCAAAAGCGCGCCAGCAAGCCAGTGATGTGTTCCATCTCCTTGGGCGAGCGGAAAGCCGGCGCGTCCTCCGGCTCTGGCCCCCATATCCGCGGCAGCCACTCTTGCATCGGCACCGTTTCCGGGCCGATCAGCACGGCAGTCAGGAAGCCGTGCAGCGCATCCATCGTCATGCAATTGTCGCTGCAGCGGTCGGACAGCAGGAAACGATCGAGTTCGTCGAACTCCCGGTCTGTCAGTGGGTTATCGAGGTGCATGGCGGGAGTCGGGGCGGGAAAGCCGCTAGTGTACTTGCGACCGGCTGCGCTCGCCAGCAGCGCCAGGTCGGGGGGCGGTTCGTTTTTTATTTGCGAAGGGCAGGCGCAGGCTGCGCAGGACTACAATCACCGGATGGACAAACAATGCGACTTTGGTGAACTCGGTCCCGACACCGTGCTCGATGCGCTCGAGAGCGTCGGCTGGCGCGGCGATGGCCGCCTGCTTGCGCTAAACAGTTATGAAAACCGGGTCTACCAGGTTGGCATGGATGAGGGGCCACCTGTGGTGGCCAAGTTTTATCGGCCGCAGCGCTGGAGCGATGAGCAAATCCTGGAAGAACATGCTTTCATCGCCGAACTGGAACAGGCTGAAGTGCCGGTCGTGGCGCCGCTGGCGCGCGCGGGCAGCACGCTGCATGTGCATGACGGCTACCGCTTCGCCGTCTTCCCGCGGCGCGGTGGCCGTGCGCCGGAACTGGACAATAGCCGCACCTTGGAATGGCTGGGCCGCTATATCGGCCGCTTGCATGCCATCGGCGCGGCCCGGCCCTTTGCCTTGCGACCGGCGCTGAATGTCGACAGCTTTGGCCATGCGCCGCGCGAGTTCCTGCTGCGCCACGATTTCCTGCCAGCCGACCTGGCGCAAGCCTATGCCACCATTTCCGCCAACTCCATCGACATGGCGCGCGCCTGCTATGAACGCGCCGGCGAAGTGCCGCTGATTCGCCTGCATGGCGACTGCCACGGCGGCAATGTGCTGTGGACCGATGCCGGGCCGCATTTCGTTGATTTCGATGACAGCCGCACCGGTCCGGCGGTGCAGGATTTATGGATGCTGCTGTCGGGCGAGCGCGACGACATGCGCCGCCAGTTGCAGGACGTGCTCGCAGGCTATGAAGATTTTCGCGAATTCTCGCCGCGCGAATTGCATCTAATCGAAGCCTTGCGCACGCTGCGCCTGATCCACTATGCCGGCTGGCTGGCTTCGCGCTGGGAAGACCCGGCTTTCAAGCTGGCCTTCCCCTGGTTCAATACCCAGCGCTACTGGCAAGACCGGGTGCTGGAATTGCGCGAGCAGGTGGCCCTGATGCAGGAGCCGCCGCTCTGGACCGCCTGGTAGGTAAAGCGAGCAGCGCTGGCCTGCTGGTGCGGATTGCAAAGCTGGCCGGGCCCGGCCCGGAAAAGGAGGGCAATCGTGTTCAAGACCATACTCGTGCCGACCGACGGGTCCGCGCTTTCCGACCTGGCAGTTGATGCCGCAGTCGACTTCGCTGCCGCGACCGGGGCTGCGCTGGTCGCGCTGGCGGTGGCTGAATCGTATTCCTACACAATCGGCGTTGAAGGTGGCGTGATACCGGACATGGCGGCGCTCGATGCTGCCGCCCGTGAAACGGCTGCCAAGCATGTGCAACGCGTCATCGAGCGCGCTGCCGCCCGGAAAGTTGCCTGCAGCTCGCGCGTGGTGACGGGATTCTCGGCCGCCGAGGAAATCGTGCGAATCTCCAGTGAGCTGGGTTGCGACTTGATCTGGATGGGCTCGCATGGCCGTACCGGCCTGCAACGCTTGTTGATGGGCAGCCAGACGCAAAAGGTACTGTCCAGCTCAGCCATTCCGGTGCTGGTGTACCGGCACAAGACCTAGGGCGGCGCACAGCGAGTGCTGCCCTTGTGAAGCCGGACCGCGGCATGCCGCGGGAACGGCGCGGCGGTGACCAGGTCGTACAGTAAGCGCAACACTGCCAGTCGACAAGCGGTGTATCCTCGGGCGCAATTAAGACCCCTGGCACTACTGGCCGCCCGTTCAAACCCATGAGCATACGCAACCTGTCCTTCCTGTTCGAACCGAAATCGGTGGCCGTGGTCGGCGCCTCCGAGCGGCCACATAGCGTCGGCGCCACCGTGCTGCGCAATATGCTGCAGGCTGGATTCAAGGGCGCGGTCTATCCAGTCAATCCACGCCATACGCAAGTGCAGGGCTTGCCCTGCTATCGCGACCTGGATGATTTGCCGCAGGCGCCCGACCTGGCGGTGATTTGCACGCCGGCCGCGACCGTGCCCGCCATCGTTGCCTCGCTGGTGCGGCTGGGCACGCGCGCGGCGATCGTCATCAGCGCGGGTCTGGACGCCAGGGATGCAGATGGCGTTGCGCTGTCGCAGCGCATGCTGGACGCGGCGCGTCCCGGGCTGTTGCGCATACTTGGGCCGAATTGTGTCGGCTTGCTGGTGCCCGGGCTCGGGCTCAATGCCAGCTTTGCCCATGTGGGTGCCTTGCCCGGCAAGATCGCTTTCGTATCGCAATCCGGCGCGCTGGTGACAGCCGTGCTGGACCGGGCGCGCAGCAGCGGTGTTGGCTTCTCGCGTTTCATTTCCATGGGCGACAGCGCCGACGTCGATTTTGGCGACGTGCTTGACTACCTCGCCCGCGACGCCAGCACGCGCGCCATCCTGATGTATGTCGAAGACGTGCGCCAGGCGCGCAAATTCATGTCTGCCGCGCGCTCGGCGGCGCGCAGCAAGCCGGTGATGGTGATCAAGGCCGGCCGCTCGCCTGAAGCCGCCAAGGCGGCGGCGTCGCATACCGGCGCGCTGGCTGGCGCAGACATGGTCTACGATGCCGCGATCCGGCGCGCCGGCATGTTGCGCGTAGATACCACGGAAGACTTGTTCGATGCCGTCGAAACCCTGGCCCATGCCAAGCCCCAATACGGCGAGCGGCTGGCGATCCTGACCAATGGCGGCGGCCCCGGCGTCATGGCGACCGATGCGCTGATCGCAGCCAGCGGCAAGCTGGCGCAATTGTCTGAGCCCAGCCTGCAGCAACTGGACGCCTTCCTGCCGCCGACCTGGTCGCGCGCCAATCCGGTGGACATCATCGGCGATGCGCCGGTCGAGCGTTACCGCCAGGCGCTGCAAGTGCTGCTGGGCTGCAGCGACGCCGACGCCGTGCTGTTCATCCACGCACCCACCGCCATCGTCGCCAGCGCCGACATCGCGCGCGAACTGGCGCCGCTCATTCGCAACGCTGGCCGCAATGTGCTCGCCTGCTGGCTGGGTGGCGATGCCGTGCGCGAAGCGCGTGAACTGTTCACGCAGGCCGGCATTGCCACTTTCGATACGCCCGAAGAAGCGGTGCAAGCCTTCATGCGCATCGTGCAGTACCGGCGCAACCAGGATTTGCTGATGCAGGTGCCGCCGGCCCTGTCGGCGCAAAGGGCTCCGGGGCGGGCTGCGGCGCGCGAACTGATCCAGGCCGCGCTGAAAGAGGGGCGCACGATGTTGTCCGACGTTGAAGCGCGGCAGTTGCTGGACGCCTATCACATACCGGTGGTGAAAACCCGGCTGGCGTCCGACCCTGAAGAAGCGATGCAGCAGGCGCGCGCAATCGGCTTTCCCGTGGCATTGAAGATCCTGTCGCCCGACATCAGCCACAAGTCCGATGTCGGCGGCGTCGCGCTCGACCTGGAGGACGAGGCGGCCGTGCAAGCCGCTGCCAGCGCCATGCTGCGTCGGGTCCAGGCCGTGCGGCCAGACGCACGCCGGGCGGGCTTCACACTGCAGCCGATGGCGCGCCGGCCCCAGGCGCATGAATTGATCGTCGGTGTTTCGACCGACCCGGTATTCGGGCCAGTCATTCTGTTCGGGCAGGGCGGGGTTGCGGTCGAGGTGCTGTCGGACTCTGCCGTGGAGCTGCCGCCGCTGAACCGGATACTGGCACGCGAACTGGTAAACCGCACGCGCGTGTCGCGCCTGCTGCAGGGTTACCGCAACCGCCCCGCGGCCGATTTCGATGCGATCTGCGATGTGCTGATGCGTGTGTCCGCCCTCGTCACCGACCTGGATGAAGTCATCGAGCTCGACATCAACCCGCTATTGGCTGACCAGCATGGCGTGATCGCGCTCGATGTGCGCGTTCGCATCGGCGCCGCTAATCCGCAGCGGCTCGCAATCCGGCCTTATCCGGACGAACTGGAGCAGGCCATCGAATGGCGCGGCCAAACCGTGCTGCTGCGCCCGATCAGGCCCGAGGATGGCGAAGAGCATGTCCGTTTCTTCAAGTCGCTCGATCCAGAAGATGTGCGCTTTCGCGTCTTTACCCGCATGAGTGAATTGCTGCCTTTGCAACTGGCGCGCCTGACCCAGATCGATTACGACCGCGAAATGGCTTTCATTGCCACCCGCCGCCGTGCCGACGGCAGCGATGAAACCCTGGGCGTCGTGCGCGCCATCGCCGACCCTGATAATGAAAAAGCGGAATTTGCAGTCATCGTGCGCTCGGACATGAAGGGGCATGGCCTGGGCCGGCTGTTGATGGAGCGGATCATCGACTACTGCCGCCAGCGCGGCACCGGCGAAATCATTGGCGAGGCGCTCGCTTACAACCGCGGCTTGATACGGCTGGCGCTGAGCCTGGGCTTCGAGGTCAAGGCGAGCGGGCACGGCGACGACACGGTCAGCCTGCGCTTGCCGCTCAAGCCCGGGGCCCCCTGACCGGGCGCGGTCGTCACCATGTTCATCTTCCGGTTGCGCACAGCCGCTGCACAGCCGTTACCTGGAATTGCGCGCGCGCCGGCGCGCAGCATCCGCACTGGAACGGCTGCAGCCGTGGCCCCGGGCTCCGGTCGCGGCAACCGCAGCCGGCGCAACGCGAGCAGGCTTTGACGGCTGCCGCTACACTGCCCTGGCCAGCGCCGGGCTTGCCATCCTCCATTCCGACTCCATCCAATGAAACTCTCCGTACTAGACCAATCTCCCGCTTCCGCGGGAAGCACCGCAGCCGACGCCGTGGCCGAATCGGTCCGCCTGGCGCGCTACTGCGAAGAACTGAACTACCAACGCTACTGGGTTTCCGAGCATCACAACAGCGACAGCATCGTTGGCACCGCGCCGGAAGTGTTGATGGCGGCAATTGCGGCAACCACCAAGCGCATCCGGGTCGGCAGCGCCGGCGTGATGCTGCCGCATTATTCGGCGCTGAAAGTCGCCGAGCAATTCCGGGTGCTGGAAGCAATCGCGCCCGGGCGCATCGACTTGGGCGTGGGACGCGCGCCGGGTTCGGACCGGCTGACCGCGTATGCGCTGAACCCAGCCGACAGCGGCAATGCCGACCAGTTTCCGCAGCAAGTGCGCTCGCTACAGCAATGGGTCAGCGGCGAAACCATGCCGCCGGGGCATCCATTTCGCATGATCAAGGCGCATCCGACCGGTCCCACCAGTCCTGAGCTATGGATACTGGGCAGCTCCGACTATGGCGCCCAGCTGGCAGCCCATTTTGGCTTGCCCTATGCGTTCGCGTATTTCTTTTCAGAAGGCCAGGGGGTGGAGCAGGCGCTGCAGCTGTACCGGCAGAATTACAAGCCGAGCGCCCGCCATCCCCAGCCGCAAGCCACGATTTGCGTATGGGCACTGGCGGCCGATACAGAAAAGGAAGCGCGCCACCAGTTGAAGACGCGCGAACACTGGCGCCTGGGCTTCGAGCAGGGCCTGCGCTGGCCGCTGGCTGCGCCCGAAGATGTCGATCGCCAGGACTTCAATACCGCCGAGCGCGCCAGCATGGAAGCGGTGCGCGCCAAGGCCATGGTTGGCACGGGCGAGCAAGTGCTGGAGCGCATTTCCACCGTGGCGCGCGAATTGGCGCTGGATGAAATCGTCATCAATACCTGGGCTTACGATCCGCAAGTGCGGCGCCATTCCTATGCCCTGATCGCGCGCGCAGCCGGCATGGTTTGAGCGCATCCACCACCGCTGCTTGGCGGCGGAACTACCTGTTGCTGGCTTGTCTATCCCGTAAGACACATGACAAGCCAGGATGGGAATATGAAGCCTAGCCGCAAGGAAAAACTGCAAACCTGGTGGACCATTGCCCAGGCTGGCGCGATGGCCTATGGCTTGTGGAAACAAAAGAAGCGCATTTCACTGGCCGAGCCTGAGTTGCCGCGCTCGCAGGCGCGCGACCTGAACAACAATATGTTGCGCATTGAAACCGCGATCCATCCCGGGCTGGATGCGGCCGACTTGCGCGCTCGCGAAAAGCCGGCGCCGGCGCAAGCCAAGTCCAGCGGTCGCTGGGCGAAACTGGGCCACATCGCCTGGCTAGCCGCCAAGGAATGGGTTGACCGGCGCGCCGCCAGCAAGGGCGCCGCGCTCTCGCTCTATACCCTGTTTTCGCTGGCCCCGATGCTGGTGCTGGTGGTGGCAATGGCGGGCCTGTTCTTCGGAGCCGACACGGTGCGCAATGTGTTGGTTGAACAGATGCAGGGCTTGATGGGGCAAAAGGGTGGCGACGCGATCCGCGTGATGCTGGCCGGCACGCAACGCGAGGACAGCACGGTCTGGGCCAGCATCGTCTCAGGCTTGCTGGTGCTGGTCAGTGCCACCAGCGCTTTCGCTGAACTGAAGGACAGCCTGGATGAACTGTGGGAAGTGCCCAAAAGCACCGCGTCAGGCATCTGGAGCTTTTTGCGGCAGCGGGTACTGTCCTTCGGCCTGGTGGCGGTGCTGGCGCTGATGCTGATGACGACGCTGGTCATCAGCGCTGGCCTGGATGCCTTGCAAAACCTGTGGAGCGGCAATGGCGGCTCGGAGACGGTCTGGACTTTCATCCTCCAAGTACTTTCGCACCTGGTCTCGTTCGCGATTGTCACGGCCCTGTTCGCCGCCATCTTCAAATACCTGCCCAACGTGCGAATTGCGTGGCGTGACGTGCTGGTCGGCGCGGTGATCACGGCGGCCCTGTTCACCATAGGCAAGGCGGCCATCAGCTTGTATATAAGCCAGGCCGATATTGAAAGTTCCTACGGCGCGGCGGGATCGATCGTGGTGCTGATCACCTGGGTTTATTATTCGGCGCAAATTTTCTTCTATGGCGCACTGTTCACGCATGAATATGCGATGCAGGTCGGCAGCCGTGCCGTGGCACAAGGAACGCCGGGCGAGCTCCCGGCCCGGTAAGCGCGCAAAGGAAACTAAGCCCGCAAAGAAAAGGCTAGCCGCTGCCGGCTAGCCTTGGCTGTACTCCAGGCCCAACTTATTCAGCCTTGGCGCCGGAGTCTTTCACAACCTTGGTCCACTTCTGGATTTCAGCGCGCTGGAAGGCAGCCAATTCATCCGGCGTGGACGCCACCGGATCCAATCCCAGGTCGGCCAGGCGTTTGCTCACATCCGGCGCCTTGATGATTTTCACGATCTCGGCATTCAATTTGTCGACTACGGGGCGCGGCGTGCCGCCGGTGGCAAAGATGGCGAACCAGGATGTGGCATCGAAACCCGGCAAGCCGCTTTCGGCAATCGTCGGGATGTCAGGAGCAGCGGCCGAACGCTTGGCGCTGGTCACACCCAATGCCCTCAATTTCCCCTCACGGACCAGCGGCAGGCTGGAAGGCATATTGTCGAACATCATCGTGACACGCCCGCCCAGCAGATCCGGAATTGCGGTGGCCCGGCCTTTGTAGGGTATGTGCGTCATGTCGATGCCGGTCATGGTCTTGAACAGTTCGCCCGAGACATGAATCGATGTGCCGGAGCCGGAGGAAGCAAACGTCATCTTCCCTTCCTTCTTGCCCAGCGCGATGAATTCCTGCAGGTTCTTGGCTGGCAGGGCCGGATTCACCACCAGCATGTTGGGGGTGGTTGCCAGCAGTGACACGGGGGCGAAATCCTTCACCATGTCGAAGGGCATCTTGTCGTACAGGGCGCCATTGATGGAATGGGTGCCGACTGTGCCGACCACCAGTGTATGGCCATCAGGTGCGGCCTTGGCCACCATGTCGGAGCCGATATTGCCGCCCGCGCCAGGCTTGTTTTCCACCAGCACTGACTGGCCCCAAGTCGTAGCCAGGCGGTCTGCAATGATGCGGCCCAGGATGTCGGGCGCGCCGCCGGGCGTGAAGGTAACGATGATGCGGATCGGTTTGTTCGGGAAATTTGCCGCCGCGTTTTGCGCATGGGCGGCAGTGGCGCCCACCAGCGCAGCTACGGCGAACAACACTTTGGTCAGCTTGAAGCAAAGCGGCATATCGTCTCCTTGAGTGGTGAAGCTTTATTGTGTTGGTAAGTATATGTGAGGTTTTTGCGCGCGTGCGGGGGATTTCGGGTTGGCTTGGCTGCCGGCCTGGGTTTCGGCGGCTTGGCTGCCGGCTTGGTTGGTTTGCTGCGGGCGTGGGTTTTCTATTCTTATAAAACTTATTTTCTTTTCTTTGTGTGAAGCCGGGA
>JAQGMC010000130.1 GCA_028292545.1 Paucimonas sp. | reverse complement strand
CACTGGCAAGCCTGGACCAGACTTGCGAACGGCTGATGCAGACCGAGCAAGTCGATCCGGCCAGCATCGCCATCACTTATTTTGCCGACGTCTGCTATGTCGGCCAGTCGTATTACCTGGAAGTGCCGATCGACTTTTCCGACCCGGCGCAGTTGGGCGCGCGCCTGCACCAGGCCTTCCGCGAAGAACATGACAAGGTGTATGGCCATGGCGCAGATGCGGCCACCACCATCGTCAATGTGCGCGCAGTGCACCGCTGTCCCAGCGGCGGCTCGGCGCGCAATATTGCCTATGCACCGGTGCCGGGCGAGGCGATCAAGGGCCGGCGCAAGATACGGCTCAAGGATGGCGTGCACGAAGCCACCATCTACAACCGCCATGCGCTGGCGCCTGGCGCCACCATCGCCAACGGCCCCGCCGTCTTCGAGCAAGCCGACACCACCACGCTGATGCCACCCGGATGGCGGGCCGTGGTCGATGCTTCCGGCGCCCTGGTCCTGACCCGAATCGAAGGAGAGACGCAATGACAATGCATGACGTGACGACCGACCCGATCACGCTGGAAGTCGTGCGCAACAAGCTGGTCAGCGTGGCGGATGAAATGCAGATGACGCTGTTGCGCAGTTCCTTCTCGCCCATCGTCAAGGAAGGCCTCGATGCCTCGGCCAGCCTGTTCACGCTCAAGGGCGAAACACTGGCGCAATCTTGCGCAATCCCGATCCACCTGGCCACGCTGATACCGGCGGTGGGCGCGATGCTGGCCACCTATCCGCCCGAGGAAATGCGCGAGGGCGACGCCTTCATCCTGAACGACCCTTATACCGGCGGCACCCACTTGCCCGATATCGCGGTCATGATGCCGATCTTCGTCGATGGCAAGCCGTTCGCACTGAGCGCCGCAATGACGCATCACGGCGACGTCGGCGGCATGACGCCCGGTTCGCTCCCCACCAATGCCACTGAAATTTTCCAGGAAGGCTTGCGCATACCGCCGTTGCGCCTGATGGATGCCGGCAAATACAACGACACCTTCATCCGGCTGGCGCGCCAGAACGTGCGCCTGCCCGACGCCTTCATGGGCGACCTGAATGCCCAGGTGGCGGCCTGCACGGTGGGCGTGCGCCGCATCCGCGACTTGTGTCGGCAAATCGGTCCGCGCGACTTGCAGGCGATCTTCACTACCCTGCTCGACCGTTCCGAAAAAATGACGCGCGACGTGTTGCGCCTGATCCCGTCCGGCACCTACCGCTATACCGACTATCTCGACAATGACGGCATTGAACTCGACAAGCCGGTCACGATCCAGGTGGCAGTCACGATTGCCGACGGCTGGTTCGATGTCGACTTCACCGGCACCAGCCCGCAAGTGAAGGGCCCCTTCAACTGCGTCGAATCCGGCGTGCAGGCAGCCGCCTATTTCGCGGTGCGCGCCTTGACCGATCCCTCGATCCCGACCAATGCCGGCTGCTTCCGGCCGGTGCGCTTTACCTTGCCGCCCGGCTCGCTGGTGAATCCGATCGAGCCGGCGCCGGTGAATGCGCGCACCTCCACCATCAAGCGCATTACCGGGTCCATCATCGGCGCGCTGGCGGGCGTGCTGCCGGGCCTGGTGCCGGCTTCATCTGCCGGCGAAATGCTGGTGGTCGCCTTTGGCGGCACCAGCCGCGAAGGGCGGCGTTTCATTTCCGGCGAACTGATTGCCGGCGGCAGCGGCGCCTGCAACGATGCAGATGGCGTCGACGTGATTGAAACCGATGCCACCAACTGCATGAACCTGCCGGTCGAGGCGCTGGAAATGGAAGCCCCGATCCGGGTGCTGAAGTCGATGCTGGTGCCCGGCTCCGGCGGCGCGGGGCAATATCGCGGCGGACTGGGCCTGGCGCGTGAATACGAAGTGCTGGATGGCGAAGTGTCGATGACTTACCGCGGCGAACGGCATTATTCGGCTGCGCGCGGACTGGCTGGCGGCGCCGACGGCGGCCAGGCTTCGGGCGTGCTGCTGCGGGCCAATGGCGAACAAGTCGAGATTCCATCCAAGATCGTCACCCGCATGTTCAAGGGCGACCGGCTGCTGGTGCAAACCGCTGGCGGTGCCGGCTGGGGTGAGCCGGGCAAGCGTGATCCCCAGGCGCACAAGCGCGACGAACTGGATGGAAAGCTGGGGTGACTGCTTTGCGACTTGGTGAGGGCAGGTGCCAACGTGCGTTGACCCCATCCCCACCCTCCCCTTGAAAGGGAGGGAGCTTTAACGTTCCCGCATAGGTCGTCGCGGCGCGGGAAGGAAGGGCGCTTTCATTTCCCTGCATAGGCCATCGAAGCTTCGGCATCCCCTCCCTTTCAAGGGGAGGGTCAGGGTGGGGATGGGGTTGAAGCGCTTGCGCACACCGGGCAGTGCGCATTGCGTCCTACCCGTATGCTGGTCCATTCCATCGTGCGCGCATCCAGCAGCAGCAAGCGGCCGGCCAGCGATTCGCCTATGCCCGCCACCAGTTTCAGCGCCTCGGCTGCCTGCATCGTGCCGATGATGCCAACCAGCGGCGCAAATACACCCATCGTTGCGCATTGCACTTCCTCGAATTCCTGGTCGGGCGGGAACAGGCAGGCATAGCAGGGCGCATCGGCGCGGCGCGTGTCGAATACGGATACCTGACCGTCCATCCGCACCGCGGCGCCTGAAACCAGCGGCACCCGCGCTGCGACGCAGGCGCGGTTGACCGCATGGCGGGTGGCGAAATTGTCGCTGCAATCCAGCACCACATCGGATGCCGATACCAGTTCCTGCAGCCGCGCGCCTTCCAGCCTTTCCTGTAAGGCCAGCACCTGTACTTCCGGATTGATCGCCAGCATGGCCTGCTTGCCAGACGTGGCTTTCGGCTGGCCGATGCGGTCGCTCGCATGCAGGATCTGGCGCTGCAGGTTGGTCAGGTCGACCGTGTCATTGTCCACCAGCGTGATCATGCCCAGCCCGGCGGAGGCCAGGTAAAACGCCACGGGCGAACCCAGGCCGCCGGCCCCGATCACCAGCGCACGCGCGCCAAGCAGCTTTTCCTGGCCTTCGATGCCGATTTCGTCGAGCAGGATATGGCGCGAATAGCGCAGCAGCTGTTGGTCGTTCATGGCGGCAGTGGTCGGACTTGGATTTTGATGCGGCGATAAAAAAGGCCGCCCGCAGGCGGCCTTCAGTGTAACGTGGCAGGCTTATTTTTTGTCGGCCGGTTTCTTTTCATCCTTGGTGTTGATGGTCTGCTCTTTCTTGCTTTCGACCACGCGCGTCTTGGACAGCTGCACCGGCAAGCCTTTCAGGTGGTTCACTGCCTGCGCCAGCTGGAAATCATCCTTGCCGCCAAATTCCAGCGGCTTGCGCCGTTTTTCCAGCGCAGCCAGCCGTTGTTCCTCTTCCAGTTCGTCGATGCGGGCGCGGGCTTCTTCCTTGTCCTTGTCGTTGGTCAGGTGCTTCTGCAGATCCGATTCGCGCAGGCGCAGTCCGTTCAAGCCATCGCCCTCCGCCGTTTCATCCACCATCAGGTCGGGCACGATGCCACGCGCCTGGATGGCACGGCCGTTGGGCGTGTAATAGCGCGCCGTCGTCAGCTTGACCGCGGTATCGGTCGACAGCTGGCGAATCGTCTGCACCGAACCCTTGCCGAAAGTCTGGGTGCCCATGACGGTGGCGCGCTTGTAGTCTTGCAGCGCGCCAGCCACGATTTCGGAAGCCGAGGCCGAGCCCGAATTCACCAGCACCACCATCTTCACTTTCTTGAATACCTCGGGCAGCTTGGCCAGCGGATCGCCGGACGAAGAGCGCGTGGCGTAAAACTCCCGCCGTGCATAGAAGGTGGCTTTCGAGTCCGGCAACTGGCCGTTGGTGGAAACGATGGACACATCCTTGGGCAGGAAAGCCGCCGATACGCCGATGGCGCCCGGCAGCACGCCGCCCGGATCATTGCGCAAGTCCAGCACCAGGCCCTTGAGGCCAGGATCCTGGGCATAGAGCGCGCTCAGTTTCTTGACCAGGTCATCGACGGTGGGCTCCTGGAATTGCGACACCCGGACCCAGGCAAAGCCTGGCTCGATGATCTTGGACTTGACGCTTTGCACCCGGATTTCCTGGCGCACGATGGAAATGATGAGCGGCTTGTCTTCTTCCTTGCGCGCCACCGTCAGCGTGATCTTCGTATTCGGCTCGCCGCGCATGCGCTTGACCGCCTCGTCGAGCGTCATGCCCTTGACCGGCGTGTTGTCGAGCCGGGTGATCAGGTCGCCCGCCTTCAAGCCAGCCTTGTGTGCCGGCGAATCCTCGATCGGGGAGATGACTTTGACGTAGCCGTCTTCCATGCCAACCTCGATGCCCAGGCCAACAAACTTGCCCTGGGTGCCTTCGCGCAATTCCTTGAAGGCTTTCTTGTCGAGGTAGGCCGAATGCGGGTCGAGCGAGGCGACCATGCCGGAAATGGCTTCGGTCAGCAACTTCCGGTCTTCCACCGCTTCCACGTAGTCGGTCTTGATCAGGCCGAAGACATCAGCCAGTTGGCGCAGCTCGTCGACCGGCAGTGGCGCGCCGGCGCTTTTTTGCGCCAATGCATCGAACTGCATCGATCCGGCCACGCCGGCCATGACGCCCAGGGCGATCAAACTGATGTTCTTTAGTTTGCTGCTGCTCATTTCTCACCTGCGGTGGTTGCCCTCGCCGTACGTGGCGAGGGACGATGAATCTGATGAAGCGTGCGGCGCGGGCAGGGCTTGCGCCCGGCGCTGCCGTTTGCTGAGTGTGAAATCCGGTGCTTCCCCTGCAGCCTGCCCAATGCGTGATGTGCTCCGTTGCCCTGCTGCCGCCCATATCGATGCGCAGGAGGCTTTTTTCAAGCCGCCGCCGCTTCGAGGCTCGTGACGCCTGGCGCCGCCCGGAACGGAAATCATGAAGCTGGTGAATGCGTTATCGGCCTGCCATCCACTGCATGGGATCGACTGCGCGGCCCTGGAAACGCAGCTCAAAGTATAAACCCGAAAATTCGTTGCCGCCGCTATTGCCTGCGCTTGCAATGACATCTCCCGCCTTCACAATGTCGCCCGGTTGTTTAAGAACAGCCTGGTTGTTGCCATAAACACTCAGGTAATGGTTGCCATGGTCCACAATGACCAGGTTGCCAAACCCGCGCAGCCATTCCGCATAAGCAATGCGGCCTGCTGCCAGGGACCGCACCTCGGCGCCTTCGGTGGCGCGGATGAAAACGCCTTTCCAGTTGCCGCCTTCGCCACGCCGGCTGCCGAAACGGGCCACCAGTTCACCCTTCACCGGCAGCTTCAGCTGGCCGCGCAGCGCCCCCATGTCCACCGCTGCCGGTACGGCTGCCGGTTCGCGGCTGGCTGCTTGCGCCGGTTTTTCATCTGCGTCGATCGGATCCGGGCGGAATGGCTCGCGCTGTTTGCCTGCAGCCGGCTTGCGCGCGGCTAGCTTGCGTTGCTGTGCCTCGCGCTGTTGCGCCTCGCGCTGGCGCGCCTGGGCCAGTTCTGCCTGGCGTTGTTCTTCGATCAGCTTCGACAGGCGGTTCAGCAGCAGCGCCATGCGCTTTTCATCCCGTTCCAGTGCGCCCGCTTCCTTGCGTTGCGATTCAAGCTTATTCGAGAGGCTGGTCAAAAGTATTGCGCGTTTCGACTTCTCTTTCTCCAGCACAGCCTTTTGCTGGCGCTGGTCGGCCGCGATCTCATCCAGTTCGGCAGTGGCAGCCACGATTTCCTCGGTATTGCTGGCCACTTGCGCCAGGTCGGCCTGCAGCCGGACCACCAGTTGCGCCTGGGCCCGGGCGACATAGTCGAGGTAACGCAGGTCGCGGTTGATGCGGTTGGGGTTGTCCCCCGAAAGCAAGAGCTGCATGCGATCGCTGCCGCTGGCCACGACCTGGTCGCGCGCCAGCCGGCCGAGCTGGCGCTTTTTCTGGTCAAGCTGGGCTTGCAGCGCTTGCTGGCGGCGGCGCAGCAGGTCGATGCGTTCGGCTGCCTCGCGCTGTTCCTGCGCCAGTTCGTTGAGTGCGCGGTTGGCTTCGGAAATCGCGCGTTCCGAGGCCGCCAGCGCATCGCTGGCATGGCTGCGCGCCGATTCCGTGCCTTCCATTTCGCGCCGCAAGCCGGCCAGCTTGCCGCGCAGCGCCGCGCGTTCCTGTTCGGCCGAGAGTTTTTCGCGCTGCCGGTCGGCGCGCGCAGCAGAGGCAGGCGCGACCGTGGCTGCCAGCAGCATGGTGATCAACACGGCTGGCAGCGCGAGCGCCAACATGACGCGCCAGGGCGGGCGCTGCCGGCTTGCGATGCAGCTTATTTTGCTTCCTTCGACTTGGCCGCGCCCTGGTTGGCAACTGCCTGCTGGGCCGCTGCAATTGCAGCCGCATCGCCCAGGTAATAGCTGCGCAGCGGCTTCAGGTCGGCGTCAAGTTCATAGACCAGTGGCTGGCCGTTGGGAATATTGAGGCCGACGATTTCCTGGTCCGACAACTGGTCCAGCGATTTGATCAGCGCGCGCAGGCTGTTGCCATGTGCGGAAATCAAAATGCGGCGTCCGGCCCGGATTGCCGGCGCAATCGATTCATTCCAGATCGGCATCACGCGCGCCACCGTGTCTTTCAGGCATTCAGTCAGTGGCACTTCCTCGCGCTTCAGGCTGGCGTAACGCGGATCGTTGAACGAGGTGCGCGGATCAGCCGGATCGAGCGGATTGGGCGGCACGTCATAGCTGCGGCGCCAGGTCAGCACTTGCTGGTCGCCGAACTTGGCGGCGGTTTCCGCCTTGTTCAATCCCTGCAGCGCGCCGTAATGGCGTTCGTTCAGGCGCCAGCTTGTCACGACCGGAAGCCACATCAAGTCCATCGCATCCAGCGTCAGCCAGGTTGTGCGGATCGCGCGCCGCAGCACCGAGGTGTAGACCAGGTCGAAACTGAAGCCTGCATCGGCCAGCGTCTTGCCGGCGGTGTAGGCTTCATTGACGCCTTTTTCAGTCAGGTCGACATCGGTCCAGCCAGTGAAGCGGTTTTCAAGGTTCCAGGTCGATTCGCCATGGCGCATGAGGACTAGCTTGTACATGAGTGGTCAGTGGTTCAGGAAGAGGTGGAAAAGCGGGTCGGGAGGGTTTGGGCCATCTATTTTATAATGAGCGCGTTTCCCCCTACCCTACTGCCCTTTGTGAAATTCCTCATTGATAATATCTGGCTTATCTTCTGTGCGCTGCTGTCCGGTGGCGCCTTGCTCTGGCCCAGCCTGGCCGCGCGCGGCAGCCGCGTCTCGCTGCTGCAAGCCACGCAATTGCTCAACCAGGGCCGTGCGGTCGTGGTCGATGTGCGCGATCCCAAGGATTTCGCAATCGGTCATATGCGCGAAGCGCGCAATATCCCGCTCAAGGAATTCGACAAGCGCATCGCCGAGCTTGACAAGTTCAAGGCAAAATCGGTGATCGTCGTGTGCTCCAGCGGCATGCAGTCTGCACGCGCCACGTCGAAACTGAAAAAGGCCGGCTTCAACGAGGTCTTCAGCCTCAATGGCGGCATGGCTGCCTGGCAAGCGCAGGGCTTGCCGGTTACGAAATAAGGCCGGCCCACAAAGCCGCCAGCCGCCAGCCGCAACTTCTACCCCCCGGCCATCGCTGCCACGCTAGCAAGGAACCGTCGCCATGTCTTCACGTCCCCGCGTCCTCATGTACAGCACCGGCGTGTGCCCCTATTGCCTGATGGCCGAGCGCCTGTTGAAGGAAAAGGGCGTCGTCGAAATCGAAAAGATCCGCATTGACCTCGACCCGGCGCAGCGCGCCGAGATGATGCAAAAGACAGGTCGTCGCACCGTGCCGCAGATTTATATCGGCGAGCAACATGTGGGCGGCTTCGACGATCTTTCTGCGCTCAACCGCCAGGGCAGGCTCGACAGCATGCTGCAAGGGGCCTAGCATGTCCGGCTTGCTACGGCCGCGCCGGTGCGCCAGTGCAGGGGAGCGCAGGGTAGCGGTCAGCAGCACATCAACAGGGTCGCATTCCGATCAGCGACCAATCGATCTCAATCAAGTTAACAGGAAGCAGTGAGCCATGGCTGAACAGAACCAACCCGTATTCCAGATCCAGCGCGTCTACCTGAAGGACATGTCGCTGGAGCAGCCCAACTCGCCGGCAATTTTCCTCGAGCAGGAGCCGCCGGCAATGGAAGTCGCGGTCGACGTCGGCGCAGAAATGCTGGCTGACGGCGTGTACGAATCCACCGTCACCATCACCGTGACTGCCAAGGTCGGCGAAAAGATCGCCTTCCTGGTCGAGGGCAAGCAAGCCGGCATTTTCGAAGTGCGCAACATACCGGAAGACCAGCTCGACCCGCTGCTGGGCATCGGTTGCCCGAACATTATCTATCCCTACCTGCGCGCCAATATCGCCGACATGGTGACGCGCGCCGGCTTCCCGCCAGTCCACCTGTCGGAAATCAATTTCGAAATCTTTTACCAGCAGCGCCAGATTGCCCTGGCCGAGCAGCAGGAAAAGCAGGCCGGCTCCGGCATCGTGATGCCTGACGGCAGCCGCGCCCAGCATTGAGCATGACAAAGACCGCGCGACTGTGCCTGTGCGGCATAGCGTGGGCAGCGGCCGGGCTGGCGCAGGCGGCTGAATTCCGCTCGGTCGGCACGGCGCCCGCGGTGCTGTACGACACGCCCTCGGACAAGGGCCGCAAGCTGGCGGTTGCGCCGCGCGGCATGCCGGTCGAACTGGTGCTGACCTATGGCGACTGGATCAAAGTGCGCGACGCAAGCGGCGACCTGTCGTGGGTGCACGCCCGCGCGCTGGTACCGCGGCGGCATGTAGTCGTGACCAGCGCCGGCGCGCGCATCCAGGCTGCGCCCGACGAAGCAGCGCCGGTTGTATTCAGCGCCGAGCGCAACGTCTTGCTGGAGATGGTGGAGCCGCCCAGCTCAAGCTGGGTCCGGGTGCGCCATGCCGATGGACAGTCCGGCTATGTGCGGGCGGCCGAGGTCTGGGGTGAGTGAAGTGGGTGCTGCGCCACGCGTGGTTATCCTGGGCGCTGGCGCCTGGGGCACGGCACTGGCGATTGCACTGGCGCCGCGGCGCGAGGTGGTGTTGTGGGGTCGCGATAGCGCGGCCATCGCTGCCTTGCGCAGCAGCCGTGAGAATACGGCCTACTTGCCCGGCGCGATCTTGCCGGCGGCGGTTGCGGTCACAGCCGACCTGGACGCAGCGGTAAGCCAGGCGGGAGCGGGTGGCTTGCTGCTGGTGGCCACCTCGGTGGCGGGCCTGCGTCCGCTGGCCACACGCTTGAAGGGCCACGCCCTGCCCAATCTTGTCTGGCTGTGCAAGGGCTTCGAGGAAGGCAGCCGCCTGTTGCCGCACCAGGTGGTGCGGGAGGTGCTGGGCCCGGGCCTGCCGGCCGGCGCCCTGTCCGGCCCGTCCTTCGCGCGCGAAGTGGCGCAGGGCCTGCCTTGCGCCTTGACGGTCGCGACCGCCGACCAGGCCCTGTGCGAACGGGTCGTGGCCGCCGTGCATGGCGGCGCAATCCGGGTTTATACGAGCGACGACCTGGTTGGCGTGGAAGTAGGCGGCGCGGTCAAGAATATCCTCGCCATCGCCACTGGCATTGCCGATGGCATGGGGCTGGGCCTGAATGCGCGCGCGGCCCTGGTCACGCGCGGCCTGGTCGAAATCACGCGCCTGGGCATTGCGCTGGGCGCGCGCGCCGAAACCTTCATCGGGCTGACCGGCATGGGCGACCTGATCCTTACCTGCACCGGCGATTTGTCGCGCAACCGGCGCGTCGGGCTGGGACTGGCGCGCGGCCAGGCGCTGGCAGAGATCGTGGCTGAACTGGGCCATGTGGCAGAAGGCGTGCGCTGTGCCCAGGCGGTGCGCGAACTGGCTGCCGAGCGTGGCATCGACATGCCAATCACGAATGCGGTCGCCTCCATCCTCTTCGATGGCCAGTCGCCGCGCGATACGGTGGCGCGCTTGTTGTCGCGCGAACCGCGCAACGAAGCAAGCTAAACCGTACCCAGCCCTTCGGCGCTGTCATCGGCCTCGTGCGGCAACTGCTGGTTGCGCAAAATCGTAACCAGCACCGAAGCATCTTGCTGCGCCACCAGTGCATGCCGCACGCCCGGGCCGAGATAGACCATCTGGTTTGCGCGCATCGGCTTTATGCTGCCGTGGGCATGGAGTTCGACTACGCCTTCAATGCACTGGATCGTTGATTCGCCATCCACGTGATGTTCGGGAAAGGACTTGCCTGCCGGTAGAACCAGGCGCATCACTTCAAGTCGTTCGGTACGTAGCAATGCGTTCGAAAAAGCATCCTTCAATCGCTGATCCAGCGGGCGGATATCGACTATCTCGCCTGACGAGACATGGGGCAATGACATGGGGTCTCCTTGCGCAAGCGGCCGGCCCGGCGCTATCGTCTTCTATCAATAGCATGGGACAAGCTAAATTGCCTTGCGCATGCTCCAAGTAGCAGGCTCCAAGTAGTAGACGAATGCGCCCGCACAAGAAAATGCGCTGCGTCAAGGGAACTCGGTACCTCGAAAGCCGTCACATAAAACTGGCTTCCACGCATTCGTTGCTCCCGGTCAAGCTAACACTAGTGGGAGCGACGCCATCGCCGGCATATACTCTGGTCGCATCCGCGATCACATCCGGGCGCGTCACATCAAGGCCAGCACGCCTGGCCTGGCGCACCCCAACCTAACTGTCCACGCACCCAATACGTCATGCTTACTGCACTGTCTGATTTGTCGACTGCATCTCCTGTCCGTCCCGGCGCCGCCGCGGCGCCCCGGGGGGCAGCTACTCCTGCGCGCCGCCGCAACCGCGGCTTCACGCTGATTGAAATCATGGTCGTAGTGGTCATCATGGGCATCCTCGCAGCACTGGTGGTGCCCAAGCTGATGGGCCGCGCCGACGACGCCCGCATCACTGCGGCACGCCAGGATATTTCGAGCCTGATGCAGGCGCTCAAGCTGTACAAGCTCGATAACCAGCGCTATCCCACTTCTGAGCAGGGCTTGCAGTCCCTGGTCGTCAAACCGCAAAGCGGGCCGCCGGCAAACGGCTGGAAGTCCGGCGGCTATATCGACAAGCTGCCCAAGGACCCGTGGGGTAATCCGTATCAATATCTTTCGCCCGGCGTGAAGGGCGAGGTCGACATCTTTTCACTCGGCGCGGACGGCCAGCCCGGTGGCGCCGGTAACGACGCCGACATCGGTTCGTGGGACCTCTGACGACATGGCAAGCCTTGAGACGGGCGCCGGGCTTCACGCTGCTGGAGCTGCTCGTCGTGCTGGTGATCGTCGGTATCACCATGGGCGTCATTTCATTCAACGCCATGCCGGACGAACGGCAGCAATTGCACAATGAAGCGCAACGCATCGCGTTGTTGATGCAGCTGGCCCGTGACGAAGCGATCGTGCGCAACCGCCCGATCGCCTTCGAGTCCGGCGGCGATGGCTATCGTTTCCTGCTGCGCGATGAAAACAAATGGCAGGGACTCGACAATGACGAGTTGCTGCATCCGCGCAGCTTCAAGCGTGCGCCGGTGGCGCTCTCGATCTCTCCTTCTTCGGCCGGCGAATCCAATCCCTTGCGCATCGTGTTTGGCCGCGAGCCGGTCGACAAGCCCTTCGTGCTGACCCTGGCCACGGCCCAGGCCGCGGTCACGATCCGGGCTGACGGCGTCGGCCATTTCACTGTCGAGTGATGCGATGAGAACGGCCACCCGCAGCCCGAGCAGCAAGGCGAGCCCGATCCGGCCAGCGCCCGGTTTCACGCTGCTCGAAGTGCTGGTTGCCTTGTTCATCGTCGGCACCGCGCTGGGTGCCAGCTTGCGCGCAATCGGCAGCCTGACGACCAACAGCACCGACTTGCGCGGCTCGATGATGGCGACCTGGTCTGCGGAAAACCGCTTGACGCAAATTCGCCTGGCCCACGAGTGGCCTCCGATCGGGCAGCGCAATTTCGAGTGCCCGCAGGGCGACTTGCCGCTGCAATGCGAAGAAAATGTTTTCGCCACGCCCAACCCCTCGTTCCGCCGGGTGGAAGTGAGCGTGGTCGACAGCCGCGATCCCGGCCGCCGCATCATCAAGCTGGCCCAGGTGGTGCCCAATGCGCTGTAAGCCAAAACCCAATCTTGCGCGCCGCGCCGGGCGCCCCCACGCCGGCCTGACCCTGGTCGAGCTGCTGGTGGCAATCAGCGTGATGGCTATCGTCGCCGTCATGGGCTGGCGTGGCCTGGATACGATCGTGCGCGCGCGCGTGTCGCTGACCAGCGACCTCGACCAGACCCGGGGCCTGCAACTGACCTTCGCCCAGCTGCAGAACGACTGCAACCAGATCGCATCGCCGGCATTGCTGCAAAACCGCCAGGTTTTGCGCATCGACGATGGCCGGCTGGCGCTGGTGCGCACGGTGCAGCTGGAAGGCCAGCCCTTGCGGGTCCAGGTCATCAGTTACGTGGTGCGCGATGGCGTGCTGGTGCGCCAGGAACTTCCCGCCACCCGCGACTTGCTGGAGATCGATGCCCAGATGCGCAGCATTGCCAGTGGCACGCCCTCCGGTTATGCGGTGTCGCTCTACGATGGCGTGGGCTCGATCGCCTTGCGCTTGTGGGCCGACGACAATCGCGGCTGGCGCAATGCAGCAGCCCAGGAAGCAAGCGACAGCGCCACGGTGGGCTCGGGCAAGGGCCAGGTGATTGCCCAGACCACAGGCACGCCGCTCATGGTGCAAACCTGGACCGGGCTTGAAATGACCCTGCGCCTGGCCGGCCGCGACGCGCCGATGCAAAAGATTTTCCTGCTGGGGGCGGTGTGAGCGCGCCGCGCATCCCGGCCAGCAGGCGCACCGGTGTCAGCAGGCGCGGCCGTCCGCTGCCGGCCGGCCGGTCGCGCCAGCGTGGCGTGGCTGTCGTGACGGCGCTGTTGCTGACGACGCTTGCCATTACCATCGTCGCCAGCCTGTTCTGGCAACAGCAAGTGCAGGTGCGGTCGATTGAAAACCAGCGCCTGCAATTGCAAAAACAGTGGATACTTCGCGGTGCACTGGACTGGGCGCGGCTGATCCTGCGTGAGGATGCCAAATATTCCCGCATCGATGCACTGGATGAACCGTGGGCCGTGCCGCTGTCTGAAACCAAGCTCGACCAGTATGTGGAAAATGGCCGCGCCGATGGCGATGCCTCCGATGCCGCACTGTCGGGCAGTATTTCCGATGCGCAGGGCCGCTTCAACCTGACGAATATCGCGCCCAACGGTGCAATCAATCCGGATGAAGTGCAGGCTTTCGGCCGCTTGCTCACCAGCGTGCAAATCAATCCGGGGCTGGCGCAAAAGACCGCCGACCTGATGCGGGAGACTACGCCGCCGCTGGTGACAACCGGCCAGCAGCAGCCCACGACTGCGGTTTCGCAGCAATTGCCGCTGGTGCAGGTGGACGATTTGCTGGCCGTGCCGGGCTTTACGCCGGCCGACATAGAAAAGCTGCGGCCCTTCGTCATTGTGCTGCCGCGGGCCACGCCGGTGAACGTCAACACTGCGCCGGCTGAAGTGCTGGCGGCAAAGCTGCAAAACCTGGGCGCAGGCGAGGCTGCGGCACTGGTCGCCGCGCGCCAGACGGCGAGTTTCCGTGATATGGCCGATGTCACGCGGCGCCTGCCCGCTGCCAGCGGACCCAATGCCGGCGCGGCTGGCGCCGGGCTGGCAGTGTCGACCAATTATTTCCTGGTGAATGGCCATGTGCGCATGGCGCGCGCCGGGCTCGACGTGCAGGCACTGATAGAACGCAATGGCGCAAAGACAAACGTGGTCTGGGTGCGCGAACGTTAACCAACGGCAATAAAAACGAACGCACGCTGATGGACACTGGAAAAGTCAGGAGAGCACTATCTTGAGCACCCTTTACATACGCATGCCTTCCAAGGCGGCAGCCGACCATGCCGGGCACTGGAGCGGCGTACCCTGCCCGTATGCGATTGCTGGCGACAATGGCGGCTTGCAAGCCAGCGGCGTAGAGTCGCTGGCTGGCCTGGCCAGCCAGGTCGGCCGGGTGCAAGGCGTGGTGCTGATCCTGGCCGCCAGCGATGTCAGCCTGGTGCAAGTGCAAGTGCCGCCGATGTCGGCCGCGCGTTTGCGCGCCGCCCTCCCCAACCTGGTCGAAGACCAGTTGATTTCCGACCCGGCTGACTGCGTGCTGGCCGTCGCCGGCAGTGGAAACAAGCGCACGGTCGCGGTGGTGCAGAAAGCCTGGCTGGATGCAATCTCGCGCAGCCTGCTGACAGCCGGCGCGCGCAGTGTTGCTGCCGTGCCTGCCCAGCTTTGCCTGCCGCTGGCAAGCGAGGGCGCCAGCGCCGCCGTGACGGTATCCGAAGCCGACCTCGACCTGGCGATTCGCCTCGCGGGCCAGGATGGCGTTGGCTTGCCGATCCTGCCAGAATCCACCGTCACCGCGCCGCAAGAGACGCTCGATGCGCTGCTTGCCATCGTGCCGCAAGGCGCGGTCCAGCTTTACTTGCCTGCCGTTGCGCTGCCCGCCTTCGAATCCGCGCTAGCCGCGCACGAAGCCGGCGCGCGCACCACCTTGCATGAAGACGACTGGCGTAACTGGATTGCCGGCGCCAGCGATGCGCGCGCCATCAATTTGATGAGCGGCCTGGCTGCCAATGTGCGGCCGGCAGTGAACTGGCGCGCATGGCGGCTGCCGCTGGCGCTGGCCGCTGCGGTGCTGATCGTCAACCTGATTGGCTTGCACATTGACTGGTGGCGCCTGCGCAGTGAAGCCAGTGCGCTGCGCGCAACCGCAACCCAGGTTTTCCGCACCGCCTTTCCGAAAGAACCGGTGGTGGACCCGGTGGCGCAAATGCGCCAGAAGCTGGCCGCAGCCCGCCGCGGCGCCGGTGAGGCTGCGCCTGACGATTTCCTGGCCCTGGCCGCGGGCTTTGGCGAAGCCTGGCGCAACCTCCCCGCCGGTCGCGCCGGCAGCAATGCCATTGCCGCCCTTGACTACAAGGACCGCAGCCTGGTGGTGCGGTTCAAGCCCGGCAGCACGCCGCCGATGGATGAGGCGCGCAGCGCCCTGTCCGCACGCGCCTTAACCGTATCCCAGGCGCCGGCCCAGGGCGGCGCGCCAGCCTGGCAGGTAAGGAGCGCCAAGTGATGGCAAACCCGAATATGAGTGTCGAACGCAATTCCGCCGCTAGGGGACGCGGCATGGCAGCCGCTGGCGCCCGGCTTGGCGGCTTGACAGCCCCGGTGCGCGATTTCTGGTCCGCACGCGAGCCGCGCGAACGCAAGTTGCTGGCCTGGGGCCTGGCGGCCTTGTTGCTGGCTGCGCTCTATCTGCTCTTGATCGACCCGGCGCTGACCGGCCGGGCGCAGTTGCGCAAGGATTTGCCGGCGCTGCGCCAGCAAGTCACGCAAATGCAATCCATGGCACGGGAACTGGAAAAAGCGCCCGCCGCGGCCGACGCGGCGCAGGCCGCCCCCGCCACCCGCGAAAGCCTGGAAGCCTCGCTTGCGCCTGCCGGCCTGAAGGCACAAAGCATCACGGTCACCGGAGAAATCATCCGCATCCAGATGAATGGCGTGTCGTTCGCCGCGCTGGTGGGATGGCTGGAGCAGGCGGCAAAGAATTCGGGAATTACGGTCGTCGAATCCAGCATTGTTGCGCAAACTCAACCTGATACCGTGAACGCGACTCTAACGTTGCGTCAGCAGAGGCGCGAATGAGGGCAAGCCTTACCTGCCGGCGTCGGAATCGTCTTGCCCAAACCGCAACCGGAGCCTGCCCGTGCTGCGCTTGCTGACCTGGCTGCTGGCGGCCGTAGCCGCCGTGCTCGTGACCGTCCTGGTCGCCTTGCCGGCGTCCTGGATGGCGCCGCTGGTGGAAAAACAAACCAATGGTCGCCTGACGCTGGGCGATCCGCAGGGCAGTTTGTGGGAGGGGTCGGCTTTCATCGGCGCGGCCGCCGGCAAGACCGAGCCGGTCACGCCCTTGCTGCCGGGCCGCTTCAGCTGGTCGCTGTCGCCGTCGCTGTTGCTGGGCAGGGTGCACCTGGAATTGCGCAATCCTGCCGCGCTGGCGCAGCCGGTGACGCTGCAAGGCAGCTTGCAGAGCTGGCAGTTGAGTCCGTCCGCCATTGCGCTGCCGGCCGAAAGGCTCGCCGCGCTGGGCGCGCCGCTCAACACCCTGCAGCCTTCGGGGCAGATGCGGCTCTCCTGGAACCCGCTGCAACTGGCGCGGCAGGGACAGAAGTTGAGCGTCACCGGGCCCATGAAGCTGGACATGGACGAGATTGCCTCGCGCCTGTCGCCGATCAAGCCGCTGGGTGCTTATACGCTGGCGGCCGACTGGCGCGGTGAAGGTGCCGAACTGCGGCTGACAACGCGCAGCGGCCCGCTGGTCTTAACCGGAGCCGGCGGCCTGGCCCAGGGCCGGTTCCAGTTTTCAGGGCGGGCGCAAGCCGCGCCCGGGCAAGAGGAAAAGCTGGCCAACCTGCTGAACCTGCTTGGACAACGCCGCCGTGACGACACGGGCGAATACATTGCACTCGAATTCAAGTGATCAAAAAATGAAAAACAACGACAGCAACCTCACTCTCGACACCAAGGGCAACCGGTCTTTCAGCACTGGCTGGCGGCGGCAAGTTGTGCATGCGCTGCTGGCCTGTTTCATCACGGCCCAGGGACCGCTGGCCGTGGCCCAGGTGCAGCCCACTGGCAGTAATGCGACGCTTAATTTCGTGGGCGCCGACATTGAATCGGTGGTCAAGGCGGTCGGCCACCTGACCGGCAATACTTTCATTGTCGATCCACGCGTCAAGGGCACGATCAACCTGGTGTCGGAAAAGCCGGTCAGCAAGGCCCAGGCCTTCCAGCTGCTGACACAGGCCTTGCGCCTGCAGGGCTATGCCGTGGTCAATGCCAACGGCATCTACAAGGTCGTGCCCGAGGCGGATGCAAAACTGCAGGCCGGCCCGGTGCAGGGCAACCTGCGCGGCGACCAGATCGCGACCCAGGTGTTCCGGCTGAACTATGAAAACGCCGTCAACATGGTGCCCGTGTTGCGCCCGCTGATTTCGCCCAACAACACCATCAATGCCAATGCCGGCACCAACAGCCTGGTGGTGACCGATTATGCGGACAACCTGCGCCGCATCGGCCGCATCATTGCCGCGCTCGACAATCCGGCCGCGTCAGACCTGGAAGTGGTGCCCATCAAGCATGCGATCGCCACCGACATGGCAATCACGCTGAACCGCCTGCTTGAGCCGGGTCCGGCCGGCCCCGGCGGTGAAGCCGGCCGCATCGGCGTGCTGTCCGAGCCGCGCACCAATTCCGTCATCATCCGCGCGCCTTCGGAAGCGCGGCTCAACCTGGCCAAGTCGCTGATCGCCAAGCTTGACGTGCCGACTGCATCGATGGGCAATGTGCATGTGGTGCACTTGCGCAATGCGGAAGCCACCCGGCTGGCGCAGACGCTGCGCGCCGTGGTCGCCTCCGACGCCAGCCTGGCTGGCCAGTTGCAAGGCACGCCCGGCACCACCACGCCCGGCGCCAGCACCGTGACGCCGTCTGCCACTGGCCAGACCACGACGCCGGCCGGCACCGTGGCTGGACTGGGTGCGCCGCCCTCGTCGCCGGCGCCGCAGCAGGGTCCGCTGCCAACCGGCGGCCCGGCCGGCTTCATCCAGGCCGATGCCGCCACCAACACGCTGATCATCACCGCCAATGAAGCGGTCTACCGCAACCTGCGTGCCGTCATCGACAAGCTCGATGCGCGCCGGGCCCAGGTGTATGTCGAATCGCTGATTGTCGAAGTGTCATCCAACCGCGCGGCCGAATTCGGCGTGCAGTGGGCCGGCTTGTCGGGCGACTCCACCAGTCGCTTCCGGGTCGGCTCCATCACCGGCTTTTCCGCCGGCGGCAACAACCTGATTACGCAGACCGTGGCCCGCGCCACCGGCACGGCCGCAGGCGCGCCCGGCAATGGCCTGAACCTGGGCATCTTCCGCCAGGTTGCCGGCCAGCTGACGCTGGGCGCGATCGCGCGCGCGCTGGAAACCGATTCCGACGCCAACATCCTGTCCATGCCCAACCTGGTAACGCTGGACAATGAAGAAGCGCGCATCATCGTTGGCCAGAACGTGCCCTTCATCACCGGCCAGTACACCACGGCAGCCTCGGGCGGCGCGGCCGGCGTCAATCCCTTCCAGACTGTGGAACGGCGCGACATCGGCTTGTCGCTGCGCGTGCGGCCGCAGATTTCCGAGGGCGGCACGGTGCGCATGGCCATCTACCAGGAAACGTCTGCCATCCAGGACACCACCAATTCCGCCGGCCTGATCACCAGCAAGCGCTCGATCGACACCAATGTCCTGGTCGACGATGGCCAGATCATCGTGCTGGGCGGGCTGATGGACGACAACACGCAGGGTGGCGTGGAAAAGGTGCCGGGACTGGGTGACGTGCCCGTGGTGGGCAACCTGTTCAAGTTCCAGCGCCGCAGCCGGGTCAAGACCAACCTGATGGTCTTCCTGCGGCCGATCGTGGTGCGCTCGAATGAACAAAGCGTCAATGTTGCCGGCGACCGCTATAACTTCATCCGCGAAGCCCAGTACGTGGCCCAGCCAAAGCCGTCCTGGATCCTGCCGGAACTCGGCGCGCCGCAACTTCCACCGATGGAAAACGGTCGTATAGAAGGCGGTGGCGTGATGAGCGTGCCGCCGGAATCCGCAGTGTTGCCACCCGCATCATCGGCGCCGGCCCCGGCTGGCGCAGCGCCTGCCGGACCGGTTCCTGCATCGCGCGAGCCCGTGATCAACCTGCGCAACCAGAACCAACCGACAAATTAACCGAAAACCCATCCTGCCATGAGCTCTGTACTTGCTGACGAACGCCTGCTGCCCTATTCCTGGGCACGCAACCACGCGGTGCTTGCGCATCGCGCGCCGGGCAAGGGCGTGGTCGACGTGATGGTGTCCGACGCGACGCCGCCGCATGCGATCGCCGAAGTCAGCCGCCGCTTTGGCCGCATCAAGCTGCATCCCTCCACAGCCGCGGAAGTCGAGGCTGCGATTGCGCGCGCCTATGCTTCTTCCGGCGGCGACGCCGCCCAGGTGATAGATGAATATGAATCCGACCTCGACCTGAACAAGCTGATGCTGGACATGCCGGCCATCGAGGATTTGCTGGAATCCGCCGACGATGCGCCCGTGATCCGCATGATCAATGCGCTCCTGACTCAAGCCTTGCGCGAAGGCGCCTCCGACATTCACATCGAGCCCTTCGAGCAGATATCGGTAGTGCGGTTCCGGATTGACGGCACGCTGCGCGACATCGTGCGCCCGAAAAAAGGCATTCATGCCTCGCTGATTTCGCGCATCAAGATCATGGCCCAGCTCGACATCGCAGAAAAGCGCCTGCCGCAGGATGGCCGCATCACCTTGCGCGTGGGCGGCAAGCCGGTCGACGTGCGCGTCTCCACGCTGCCCACCGGCCATGGCGAACGCGCCGTGCTGCGTTTGCTGGACAAGGAAGCCGGCCGGCTCGACCTGCAGCACCTGGGCATGTCGCCCGAGGGCCTGGCCACCTTCGACCATTTGATTGCCCAGCCGCACGGCATTGTGCTGGTGACGGGGCCGACCGGCTCCGGCAAGACCACCACGCTGTATGCAGCGATGTCGCGCCTGAATTCCAGCACGACCAATATCCTGACGGTGGAAGACCCGATCGAATACGAACTGGCCGGCATCGGCCAGACCCAGGTTAACGCCCGCATCGACATGACGTTTGCAAAAGCCTTGCGCGCCATCCTGCGCCAGGACCCGGACGTGATCATGATCGGCGAGATCCGCGACCTGGAAACCGCGCAGATCGCGGTCCAGGCTTCACTCACCGGCCACCTGGTTCTGGCCACTTTGCACACCAATGATTCCGCCGCCGCTGTCACGCGCTTGCTGGACATGGGTATCGAACCCTTCCTGTTGTCGTCTTCGCTCCTGGGCGTGGTGGCGCAGCGCCTGGTGCGCAAGCTGTGCCCGGCCTGCCGCCGCCAGGACAACCTTGGCTGGCATCCGGTGGGCTGTGAGCAATGCGGCCAGACCGGTTACCAGGGCCGGGTCGGCATTTATGAGTTGCTGCAGACGACTGACCAGATCCGGGCCCAGATCCACGACCGCGCTTCCGAAGCCGACATCCGCGCCACTGCCCAACGCGATG
Organism: Paucimonas sp.; assembly: GCA_028292545.1. Lineage (GTDB taxonomy): Bacteria > Pseudomonadota > Gammaproteobacteria > Burkholderiales > Burkholderiaceae_D > Lacisediminimonas. The sequence continues at coordinate 21,717 of JAQGMC010000130.1, read as the reverse complement.
GCATGCGCACCATGCGCGAGGATGGCGAACGCTGGCTTGCCGATGGCACCACGTCACAGGCCGAGCTGTTGCGCGTGGCCAAGGAATAAGGCAGCACGATGCCCGCATTCCGCTACGAAGCCATCGACGCCGCCGGCCTCACAAAGAAAGGCGTGGTCAATGCCGACAATGCCCGCGCCGCCCGCACCGACTTGCGCGGCCAGGGCCTGGTGCCGCTGGCGGTCGACACCATCAGCGACCAGGTCGATTCAAGCGGCAAGGTGCGCGCGCGCGGCTTTGGCGACAAGTTGTCGACCAATGAACTGTCGCTGTTCACACGCCAGCTTGCCAGCCTGCTCGAAGCCAGCCTGCCGCTGGAGCAAGCGTTTTCCGCCTTGCTCGAACAAGCTGAACGGCCCTATGTGCGCGACCTGGTGGCCTCGATCCGTTCCGAAGTGATGGGTGGCTCCTCGCTATCGGATGCGCTATCGCGCCACCCGCGCGACTTTGCCGATATTTATCGCGCGCTGGTCGCATCCGGCGAGCAGATCGGCCAGTTGGCGCGTGTGCTGTCGCGCCTGGCCGATTACATTGAAAGGCGCAATGCGCTGGTGGCCAAGGTGCGCCTGGCTTTCACCTATCCCGCCATCGTCACCATCGTTGCTTTTGCAATCGTGATTTTCCTGCTGGCCTATGTGGTGCCGCAAATCGTTTCGGTGTTCGCCAACACCAAGCAGCAGCTGCCGTTCTTGACGGTGGTAATGCTGGCGATTTCGGATTTCGTGCGCGACTATGGCTGGATTGTGCTGATTGTGGTCGTTGGACTGGCCTTCATGTGGCGCGCCGCCTTGCGCAACCCGGATATCCGCATGCGCTGGCACCGCTGGCTGCTGACTGCACCCTTGTATGGCAAATTCGAGCGCAGCCTGAACACGGCGCGCTTTGCCAGCACGCTGGCCATCACCACCGGTTCTGGCGTGCCCATACTGCGCGCGCTGCAAACCAGCCGCGACACACTCAACAATGTCGCCATGCGCGAACAGGTGGAAGATGCGACCAACAGCGTGCGCGAAGGCGTGGGCCTGGCGCGCGCGCTGTCGGCGCACAAGCACTTCCCGCCGATGTTGATCCATATGATTCGCGCTGGCGAAGTGACCGGCACGCTGCCAGCCATGCTGGAACGCGCCTCCAGCGCACAGGAGCAAGACCTGGAACGGCGCGCCATGACCATTGCCGGCTTGCTTGAGCCGCTGCTGATCCTGGTGATGGGTGTGGTCGTGCTGCTGATCGAGCTGGCGGTGCTGATGCCGATTATTGAAATCAACCAACTGGTGCGCTGATGGCGACAACCATGAACACGAGCAGGGAAAAACGCTGGCCAGCGCTGCTGGGCTTGTTATTGTTTGCGGTGCTGTGCGCTTCGGCCGCTTACTGGTTCATGCAGCTGTTCAAGCCGGCGGCGCGCCCGGTTGCGGCGCCACCCCTGGCCCAGGCCAGCGCGCCGAAAACAGAGGCAGCCGCCTCACTGTTTGGCGGCAAGGGCGGGGCCGTTGCGAATGCCAGTAATTACCAATTGAAAGGCCTGGTGCTCGCATCGAGCTTGGCCGACAGTGTCGTGATCCTGGCTTCCGATGGCAAGCCGGCCCAGGCTTACCGCGCCAGCCGGGAAATTGCGCCTGGCGTCACGGTCAAGGAAGTGCATCCGGGTTATGTGGTCCTGTCTGAAAATGGAACGGCACGCCGGGTGGAATTGCCGGCTGAATTGAAGGGTGGCAGCGCGGCAGGGACCGAGTCGCCAGTCCGCTCGCAAGCCACGGGCGCGTCGGCGTCCGGCGGCTTCGCCGGCTCTGCTACCCCGCCGCCACGCACGATGCCATCGATACCGACGGCTGCCCCCACTGCAGGTTCGGCAGCAGCAGCCGCGACTGTGCCAGGCGCGGTGTCGCCAGCCAACCAGCAAGTGCCGCCGGGAATGCCAGTGCCCGTCAATTCAGGCGCGAGCGGCACGGCCGGCATGGCGGGCAGCGGCCAGGGCGTGAGCGCGCCCGCGCAGCCCCCGATCATCGTGAACAGTCCGCCGACGATGCGCAGCGTTCCCGCCGCGGGCAGCGTGCCAGCAGCAGGGGCGACGCCGGGCGCGCCTGCAAGTGTCGCCGGGCAGGCAGTGGTACCCGGCACCGGCACCACGGCAGGTGGAGCGACAGCAAGCGGTACGACCGCTGCTGGCATCCCGGGTGCTGCGCAAGCTGGCGTGGGCACCGGTGCTGGCGGCGTTGCCGCGACCGGCAATGCAGCGACCGGCACTACCGCGACCGGCACTACCGCGACCGGCAGCACGCCGAGCGGCACGTCAACTGCCGGCACGACAGCTGCGGGCGCCGCCGGCAGTACGACTGCGCCAGTTACCAACCCGGCACAACCCGCGGCCACGCAGTAAGCCGCGCTGCGCGCTGCAGCGCTTCACTCACATCAGCTTTCCTCGCGCACCAGTTTGGCCAGCGCCCGCTTGTGGCGCTGGCGCTGCGCCGACACGCTCTTGACGTGTGCGCCAGCCACGCGCTGGCGCGCCGCAACCGCCACCAGGTTGCGCGGCGGCAGGGCCAGGCCACGGCCCTGCGCGATCGACTGTTTCTTCAGCCGGGTGCGTGACTTGCCTGACATGCGGCTTTGCTCCGGTTCGGCGTTTGCGCTACTGCTTGCTGCGGCTTACAGCACGTAGCGCGACAAGTCGTCGTCCACGGCCAGTGCGCCCAGCTTGCTGTCGACATAAGCAGCATCGATGGCCACTTCGCGCCCGCCCAGCGTGCTGGCTTCAAACGAGATTTCTTCGAGCAGCTTTTCCATCACCGTATACAGCCGGCGCGCGCCGATGTTCTCGGTTTTTTCATTCACCGAGAAAGCGATTTCAGCCAGCCGGCGTATGCCATCGGGCTGGAAGGCAAGCCGCACATCTTCAGTCGCGAGCAAGGCTTCATATTGGGCCGTCAGGCAAGCGTCGGTGCTGGTCAGGATGCATTCAAAATCCGCAATTGACAGCGAATCGAGCTCAACCCGGATCGGGAAGCGCCCTTGCAATTCCGGTATCAAGTCCGAAGGCTTGGACAGGTGGAAAGCGCCCGAGGCAATGAACAGGATATGGTCGGTGCGCACCATGCCGTATTTGGTATTGACGGTCGTGCCTTCGACCAGCGGCAGCAAGTCGCGCTGCACGCCGGCGCGCGACACATCGGCGCCACTGCCGCTTTCAGAACGGTTGGTGATCTTGTCGATCTCGTCCAGGAATACGATGCCGTTTTGCTCGACCACGCTGATGGCGCGGCGCTTCAAGTCTTCTTCATTGACCATGCGCGCCGCTTCCTCGTCCAGCAATACTTTCATCGCGTCGCGGATCTTCATCTTGCGCGGCTTCTTGCGCGCCGCACCCAGGCCGGAAAACATCGACTTGATCTGCTCCGTCATTTCTTCCATGCCGGGCGGCGCCATGATTTCCATTTGCGGCGAGGCTTCTGCCACTTCGATCTCGATTTCGCGGTCGTCGAGCGCACCTTCGCGCAGGCGCTTGCGGAAAGTCTGACGCGTGCTGTTGTCTTCCTTTTCTGGCGCAGGATTGCTGCCAAAGCCAAAGTCGCGTGCTGGCGGCACCAGGATGTCGAGCACCCGGTCTTCTGCGGCATCCTGCGCCCGCGCGCGCACTTTCTGCACTTCCTGCTCGCGCGTTTGCTTGATGCCGATATCGACCAGGTCGCGCACGATCGTGTCCACGTCGCGGCCGACATAGCCGACTTCGGTGAACTTGGTGGCTTCGATCTTGATGAAGGGCGCATCCGCCAGCCGCGCCTGGCGGCGCGCGATCTCGGTCTTGCCCACGCCGGTGGGCCCGATCATCAATATGTTCTTGGGCGTGATTTCATGGCGCAGCGGTTCCTGCACTTGCTGCCGGCGCCAACGGTTGCGCAAGGCAATCGCCACGGCGCGCTTGGCGCGCGACTGGCCAACCACATGCTTGTCGAGTTCGGCAACGATCTCTTGCGGCGTCATGTTCATTGCTTGTCTTCCAGTGTTTCGATGGTGTGCGTCTGGTTGGTGTAAATGCACAATTGGCCAGCGATGGCGAGCGCCTTCTGGACGATTGCAAGCGGCGCAAGCTCGGTGTTTTCCTGCAGCGCCTTGGCGGCCGCTTGCGCGAAGGTGCCGCCGGAGCCGATCGCGCCAATGCCGTCTTCGGGTTCCAGCACGTCGCCATTGCCAGTGATGATCAGGGTGGCGTCGCGATCTGCCACCAGCAGCATGGCTTCCAGCCTGCGCAGCATGCGGTCGGTGCGCCAATCCTTGGCCAGTTCCACCGAGGCGCGCATCAGGTTGCCCTGGTGTTTTTCCAGCTTGCCTTCGAAACGTTCGATCAGGGTGAATGCGTCGGCGGTGCCGCCAGCGAATCCCGCCAAAACTTTGCCCTGGTAAAGCTTGCGCACCTTGCGCGCACTTCCCTTCATGACTGTATTGCCAAGCGTGACCTGGCCATCGCCGCCGAGGGCGACTTCATTGCCGCGCCGCACCGACAGGATGGTTGTGCCGTGAAATTGTTCCATTGTTTCCCTTGTGTTGGCGCGGATTGCGGGCGTGCCAGAATAGCATTGGGCACAAGTGCATCCAAGCGCAGGGCTAGGAGATGGGGTCGCGCCCGGGCATTGCAAGCATGATCCAGCCGGGCGCCGGACGTGACTGGTGAGGGGGGACGATAAAGACGTGCGCCGGTTTGCGCCGGCGTCGACCAGGCTTCACCGCCGCGGGTGCGGCGGACCAGCCTGCAAGGGAATCGTTGCCGCATTGCGGCCGTAAGGCGAGTGCACTGCTGCTGGACTACGAGCCCTCGCGACTTCAGTCCTTGCGCACGACCACGCGCGCAAAGTCCTTGATGCCAATGACGTCGAACAGGGCGGCAACCAGGTGGTTGACGCCGATGAATTCAATCACGCGCCCGCCCGCTGCAATCGGTGCCAGGCTGGACAAGAGCTGGCCGGCTGCATTGAAATCGATGCGCCGCAAGCCACTGCAATCCAGCACCGCCGGATCATGTGCGGAAGCAAAGGCGGTGATGGTGCCAAGCAGTTGTTCGGTCGCGCCCGTTACCATGGCGGGCATCGGGAAGGATTCGGCGGCCAGGGTTTCGGCGCCGGCGTCGGCGGTGGTGACCTTGTTGTTCGGCGCTTCAAACCCGGGCGGCGAAACCTCGAAAGTCACGCAGTAATCCATGCTGGTTTCCTCGAATTCCTGCTCCGCATTCAACAGGCGCAGCAATTCAAGCAGCAACAGCCAGGGCGCCTCGGTTTCATCGCGCCGGCCGACTTTCAAAATGGCGCGGATCTTGTCGCCCAGTTCGCGCGCGCCAACCAGCACCAGTTCATGCTTGGTCGCTTGCAAGCGCTTCAGGATGCGCAACAGCAGGCCGCAGCCGATCGGATCGACGTCGCTGACGCGGGTGAATTCCAGGCGCAGCGCGACATTGCTTTCGCCGAGTTTCTGCACCCGCTCCAGCAGGCGCACGATATTGCCATCGAGTTTGCCAACGAAGGCGACCGAGGGAACGGCTGATTTGGCCGGCAACATGTCGCGCACCGGCAGCAGTTCGCCAAACTCGCCGGACCCGCGCCAGGAGGGTGGCGAGGTTTCAAATTTGCTGGCGTAGGCAATCGAGAGTGCGTCGAATTCAGCCTGGCGTCCGCCAAGCTGGTACAGGTCGAACAACATAGCCCAGGCCCGGAGCCCGCCATCGCCGTCAAGCTCGCCGAGGGCTTCACTTTCGACGGCCGAACGCAGCACCTGTTCAGCCATTGCGATCTGGTCGCTGGCGTACAGGATGGCGGCCTCTTCCACCACCTGGGCGGCTTCGGTGCCAACGATTTCAATATCGGTCGCCTTGCCCAGGGGGCCGAGCAAGAATTCCGTGCTCATGCCGATGCTGGGCAAGGTCGATTCAAATTCGCGGTGGGTAGTCATGCCGGCCTTGTCGCCGGCAGGCGGGCTTTTCAAGCCCGGCGGCGGGCCGGGCAGGGTCGAACCACCAAGCGGACGCTCATGCCGGAATTCGGACGACATTTCAGATTCAATGGCGTCGATTTTTTTTGCCGTGGCATTACTGACCGCCGGATCGCGCCGTTTCTGCTTTTGGGCTGGCGGCGCGGCAGACGGCATTTCAGGCACGGCCCGCATCGACGTCGTCGCTTTCTTTTCCGCGGGCGGCGCGGACTTGCTGTCTTTCCTGCCAAATAGACCGAATATGGCCACGGTGTTCCTGTCTGTATTGAAAATTCGGGTTCCCCGCCTGCAGGGATTATAACTTCCGCGCCGCTCGGTGCCGAAGCCCCGCCACGCCGTTTCAGTGCAGCGTGCGCGCTCAACACACCTATTACAGTACGGATGGGCTCTGGCCGTGCGGCAATAGATCAAAAACGGGTACGGATTCCCAGAGTCAGGCTGCGCCGTGGCTGCGGCGCCACATCTTTCAACAAGGAGCTGGCCAGCCTTATATCTTCATCTAGCAGGTTGCGTACCAGCATGAAGAGCGTCCATTCATTGCCGGCGCTGCGCCCGGTCCAGGACAGGTTGGCATCAACCCGGGTCCAGCCGGGTGTGGTCGTTTCGAAACTGGCAATGCGCTGTTGGGCCAGCGCATGCAGCACCGAGGCGCCGCCGCGCCATGGGCCTTGCTGGTAACCGGCTTCCAGGCCGATGCGCGTCGCTGGCTGCAGCGGCAGGTTGCCGGCTGCATCGAAGCGGCCACGCGAGGTGTCGGCGAAGCCGCGCAGCGACAGGCCGGGCGCGCCCGCGTTGTAACTGGCTTCGAGTTCAGCGCCATGAATTGTCGCATCGGCCTGGCTGAATATCCGCTCATTGAGCGTGCCGCCCGGGGTGCCGCTCTCGTCCAGCAGGGCGCCGGTAAAGCGGCCGAAAGTGAAGTTGCTGATCCGGGACTGGAACAGGCTGGCTTTCCAGCGCAACTTGCCCCCGGATTTTTCCAGCGCCATTTCCAGCGTGCGTGAATTTTCCTTGCCCAGGCCCGCCTGGCCGCGGTCGAAGCTGCCGGTCGCATCATGCGGCCCGCTTGAATACAGTTCTTCGGTATTCGGCGCGCGCTGGGTGCTAGTGTAGGTGGCGCCCAGGCGGTGTTGCGGCGCCAGCTTCCATGCCAACCCGGCCGAAGCCGAGCCCAGCAGGAAATGGCGTGCAATGGCAGCTTGCGGATCGCGTGCGACCGATTCCAGCCGCATCGACGCGCTGGCGTTGAGCGGACCGAAATCGCGTTCTTCGGCAATGAAAGCAGCCCATGCCGTGGAGCGTGTCGGTTGTATCGTGTCCGGCGCGCCGGTGCCCGCGTTCAGTGCCGCGAAGCGCGCCTGCTCGGCTTGCATGCCGAAACGCCCGCGCCAACCGGCAAGCGGCCGGTGGCGCCATTCGATGCGCGCTTCCCAGGCCTTGTTGCTGAAATTGGTTTCGGGTTGGTTGGCGAGGTTCAGTTCGCTATGGCGATAGTCGGTGAAGCCAGCGCGCAGGCGTACGCTTTCGAAGGCAGGCGCCGGATTGCGCAATAGCGCATCGAAATCCAGCCGCTGTTGCTGCAGGTCGATGCGCGAACCAGCGAGTGTCGGCACGCCATAGCGGTTGTTCAGGCCCGACAGCGACAGCCCGGCATAACCCCAATCCTCGATGCGCGACGCGCCCAGGCCAATCGATTGCTGGTGGCTGAAGGATTCAGGCAGGATACCGGTGCCGGAAGCCGGGTTGTTGCGGATGCGGCTACCGGGTATGCGGTAGTCGCCGGCATTGAGCACGCTGCCATCCATGTGCAAGCCAGTCTTGCCGGCCGATGCATCCAGCGTGAATGAGCCATTGCTGCTGCGGTCGACCGACCCGGCGCGCACTTCGGCTTCACCGGTGGGCTTGCCCACCAGTTCGGTTGGAATACGTTCGTTGATCACATTGACCGTACCGCCGGTGATGCCCGATCCATACAACAGGGCTGCCGGTCCGCGCACGACTTCCACCTGCCGCGCCGTGCCCGCAGCAGCGCCGCCGGCATGGTCGGGCGATAGCGTCGACACATCCTGCACCGACATGCCATCTTGCAGGATACGCACCCGCGCGCCTTCCTGTCCGCGTATCACCGGCCGCGACGCGGCACCGAATCCAGATGAACTGATGCCGGCTTCGTTGCCCAGCATTTCGCCCAGCGAATTCGCGCTGCGCTGGCGCAGCGCCTCGCCCATCAGCACGGTGCCGGGGCTGTAACCGGGGCCTTCACCGGCGCCGGTGGCGGGTTGGGCGGTGACTTGTACTTCAGGCAGGACGGTCAGGTTGTCCTGGGTCGCTTGCGCGAAAACGAGGCTGGGCAGGGGGCCGAGCAAGGCGCCGGCAGTGGCCAGCGCAAGGCTGCGTTTCATTTTCTTTCCTCATGACTGTGGGATTTCTGGTTTTCCGGTCTGGAAAAGCAAAGCGCCGGGCCGGCAAATGCCAGCCGCGCCGCGGGAAATCAGGCAGTGAGGAAAGGTGGGGCGCGGGAGAGGAAAGGGCAGGCAGGCGGGCGGTCCTGGGAGACCAGTGCCGGCGCGACCATTGGGGCCACTGCGTTGTTAGCGAGCAGCAGCACCAGCGTGGTGAAGGTAAGCGCCGCAGCCAGCGTCGCCGCGTCAAACGAGGCGCAGGCGTGGCGTGGGTCGAAAAGCCGTGAGTCGGCCTGGGATTCAGGGAGGGATGATTCGGGGAGGGATGTTTGTGCGCTCGCGTCGTAGGCCGCCAAGCCAGGTTCCTGGCTCGATGCGGCCAATTGGACGCTTGCGTCCGCGCGGCCAGCATTGAACTGCAAACCGCCGGCATGCGAGACCGCATGCAACAGACCGACAGACTGGACGAACAGCAGCGCCAGCACCAGCAGGCTGGCGTGCAGACGGCTCCTGGACCAGTTACGGAATCGGTTCATTGCGCGCGGCAGCTGGGCCTGGGCCGGCTTGCGGCCCCTGGCACTCAGTCGCCGTACAGTTTCTGTTTCAGTTCGCGCCGTTGCTGGGCTTCCAGCGACAGCGTGGCAGTGGGACGGGCCAGCAGGCGCGGAATGCCGATCGGCTCGCCAGTCTCCTCGCACCAGCCGTAATCGCCGCTTTCGATGGAAGCGAGCGACTGCTGCACTTTCTTCAAAAGCTTGCGTTCGCGGTCGCGCGTGCGCAGTTCAAGCGCATGTTCTTCCTCGATGGTGGCGCGGTCGGCGGGATCAGGCACCAGCACGGTTTCGCGCAAGTGCTCGGTGGTCTCGCCGGCATTTTTCAGCAAGTCGCGCTCAAGTTGTTGCAGGCGCGCCTTGAAGAAGGCCAGCTGCGCCTGGTTCATGTAATCCTTGTCGCTCATCTGAAGAAGCTGCGCTTCTGACAGCACTTCTCCCTCAGCCAGGGCGGGTGTCGCTTTAGATGTTTTCGTTGCCACTTCGCGTGCTCTCGAGACTTCGGGTTTCAGAATTCTATCTGCCGCAGGGGCAGAAGCTTTGTTGCTGCTCACAAGAACATCCGGTGCGGGGGCCGGGGCCTCCCGGCGCCTGGGTGTTTTGGCGGCAGCCTTGGCCGGCAAGCTTACTTCAGGGCTGGCGGCGACCGTCTTTTTAGACGCTGGCTTGGCCGGTGCTTTTGCGGTGGACGCCTTACTGGCCGGCACCGCCGGAGTTTTCGTTGTTGTCGCCGCTTTTTTAGCGGTCGTTTTCTTTGCGGCTCGCGTCACGCTTGCGTTCATTGGACCTCCGATGAACTGCCTGGCCTACCTCGAACCCTGCACGCCTTCTGGGTGCGGCAGCGTCCGTCCCTGAACCAAAACGACGCTAGTTTATACCAGACATTGTTCCAGGCCGGTAAGAAACGTCTCACGCGGCAGGTTCTTGCCAATGAATACGATCTTGCTCCCCCGTTCGTCGGTTTCTGACCACGGCGCGCCGATATCTGTGCCCATGATCTGGTGCACGCCCTGGAAGATCACCTTGCGGTCCGCGCCTTCCATCAACAGCACGCCTTTATAGCGCAACATGCGGGGCCCGTAAACCTGTATCAGTCCGCCCAGGAATTCATCCAGGCGAGCACTATCGAAGGGCCGGTTGCTGCGAAAGACGAAAGCGGAAATATCGTCCAGGTGATGCGCATGGGCGTGGCCGTGATGATGGTCGTGGGCCGGATCGTCGCAGGCGGCGCATTCCTCGCCGTGGTGCTCATGGTCGTGGTCATGGTCATGGCCGGCGGCGTCCAGGAAAGCCGGATCGAGCTCCAGCTTGTCGTTCAGGTTGAAGCCGCGCAAATCCAGCACCTGTTCCAGCGGCACGCGACCGAAGTCGGAAGCGTCGATCGGCGCACGCGGGTTGATGCGCTGCAGCCGGGAGCGCAGGCGCGCCACGTCATCAGCGGCGGCCAGGTCAGTCTTGGACAGCAGCAGCCGGTCGGCAAAGCCAACCTGGCGCCGCGCTTCCTCATGCTCGTCGAGCTGCTGCATGCCGTGCCGCGCATCGACGACGGTGACGATGGCGTCCAGCAGGTAATTGGTGCCGACTTCCTCATCCACGAAAAAAGTCTGGGCAACCGGGCCCGGATTGGCCAGGCCCGTGGTTTCGATGATCACGCGGTCAAACTGCAATTCGCCGGCGCGGCGCTTGTTCGCCAGTTCCGACAGCGCCAGGATCAGGTCGCCACGCACGGTGCAACAGATGCAGCCATTGTTCATCTCGACGATATGTTCGTTACTCTCCTGCACCAGGATTTCATTGTCGATATTCTCCTGGCCGAATTCATTTTCGATCACTGCGATGCGCAAGCCATGTTGCTCATGCAGGATGCGATTCAACAGCGTGGTCTTGCCAGCGCCAAGGAAGCCGGTGAGGATGGTGGTGGGAATCAGTGCCATGTGGTCGAGTGGGTGCGGTGTGGTTGCGCCCCGGGCAGTGCCGGGCGCTCAGTCCTGGCTTTCACGCTTGCGCGCGCGCGGATGGGCGGCGTCATAGACCTGGGCCAGCCGCTGGAAATCGAGGGAAGTATATACCTGGGTCGAGGCAATCGAAGCGTGGCCCAGCATTTCCTGGACCGCCCGCAAATCGCCGGAAGATTGCAGCACATGGGAAGCAAACGAATGCCGCATCACATGTGGATGCACATTGGCCGGTATGCCAAGCGCGCGCGCATGCGCCTTGATGCGTTTTTGCACCAGGGCCGGGGTCACGCGCCGGCCGCGCTTGTTCAGGAAGAGCGCACCCTGGTGCGAGAGCTCCGGCAGCCGCGGCAGGCTGGAACGCGCCGGCAGCCAGTCGCGCAAGGCTTGTACCGCGTGGCTGCCCACGGGAACGATCCGCATCTTGCTGCCTTTGCCGGTGACCGTGACTTCGCTGAAATCCTGCGACAGCCAGCCCAGCGAACGGTAACCATCCTGCTGCACGTAATGCAAGTCCAGGCCCACCAGTTCCGACACCCGCAAGCCGCTTGAATAAAGCAATTCGAACATGGCGCGGTTGCAGCGCTGGTCCGCCGCTTCGCTGTCGCGCCCGGGCGTGGGTTGGGCCACCAGCCGGGTCGCGTCATCGGGCGACAAAGCCTTGGGCAGCGACTTGCTGCGGCGGGGCGCCTTGATGCCATCCACCGGGTTGCGCGCCAGTTGCGCATTGTGCGTTGCCAGCCAATCGAAGAAACCGCGCCAGGCCGATAGCTGGCGCGCGAGCGAACGCGGCGACAAGCCTTGCGCATGGCGTTGCGCAGCCAGCTTGCGGATATGTGTCGGGTTTACCTGTGCCGGGTTTGCCACGCCGGCAGCTTGCGCAAAGATGCGCAAGCCTTGCAGGTCGCGCGCGTAGCTGGTGAGCGTATGCGCAGACAGCTTGCGCTGGGTACGCAGCATTTCCAGCCAGGCTTCGATGTTGCGTTCGAAATCCATCGCCCGGCGGTCGCGCTTGTCAGGCCAGCAGCGGCGACAGTGCAGCGGCGCAGGTGCGCCCGATCCGGCTCAGGAAATCAGTCGCCATGTCGGGCGTGAAGCGCTCCGGCGCAGGCGAGCCCAGCACCAGCAAGCCGAATGCCTCGCCGTCTGCATCCACGCGCAGCGGCAATAGCGCCACTGATTCGATGCGGTCGGCATCGAGCAGGCGCGCCGCTTCGAAATCATTGTTCGGACCGCAGAAGGGTACATACAGGCTATTGGCGAAAATGCGCGTGTCGGCCGCAACCTGCTCTGCATACCAGGTGTGGGCGCAAGACTCGGTAACACCCCACAGCCGCAGCGTCGCATGCGGCAGGTTGAAGACGGTTTTCAAGCCTTCCACCAGCACATGCGGCAGGTCGACATCGTTGCGGGCCGACAGCAAGCGGCAAGTCCAGTCCTCGAAGCGCGCATTCAGGGAATCGTTGTCTTCGCCCACGCGGTACAGGCCGGCCAGGCGCATTTCCAGCGACTTCACTTTTTCGCGCAACACTTCCATTTGCCGGTCCTGCAGCGACACGGTGCGGCCGCCAAGCGCGCTGGAAAGCTTCACGCCGGCCAGCAACTGGGCATGGTCCTCGAAAAAGCGCGGATGGTTTGCGAGGTAATCGGCTACGGCGCCGGCGTCGAGTTCAACGGTCATAAGGTTTCCCGGATAAGTAAGGCGCGCGGCGGGCACGAAAGGCGCTGCCAACACGCGCCCGATTCTAGCAGTCCTGCCTGCATCTTTTGCGTGGGTTTGGCGCGGTAATTCAAGCTTCGGCCGCCGGCACGCCCACCTCGATCTCGCCTTCGAACACGACAACTGCCGGCCCGGTCATCATCACTGGCGACTGGTCGCCCTGCCAGTCGATGCAGAGGATGCCGCCGCGGGTTTCGACTTGCACTGGCGAGCGCAACAGGCCGCGCCGGATGCCGGCCACGACCGCTGCGCAAGCACCGGTGCCGCAAGCCAGGGTTTCCCCGGCGCCGCGTTCGAATACGCGCAGGCGCACGCGGTGCGCATCCCGCACTTGCATGAAACCGGCATTCACGCGCTTGGGGAAGCGTGCATGGTTTTCTATCAGCGGGCCGTGGCTTTCAACCGGCGCGGCATCGACATCGGGCACCACTTGCACCGCATGCGGATTGCCCATCGAAACCACTGAAACCAGCACTTCTGTTGCGCCCACTTGCAGCGGCCACAGCTTGTCGTTGCCTTCACTGACGCTGGCAAGGCCGCTTGCATTGAAAGGCACCAGGGCCGGGTCGAGCACTGGCGCGCCCATATTGACGGTGATGCCGCCATCGGCTTCCAGCCTCGGTTCGATCACGCCGGACAGCGTCTGGACGCGAATGGCGCGCTTGGCGGTCAAGCCTTTGTCGGTGACGAAGCGCACGAAGGCGCGGGCGCCATTGCCGCACTGTTCGACTTCGCCGCCATCGGCGTTGTAGATCCGGTAGCGGAAATCGACGCCCGCTTGCTGCGGCGCCTCCACGACCAGGATCTGGTCGGCGCCAATACCGAAACGGCGGTCAGCCAGGGCGCGCCATTGCGCCGGGCTGAAATCGATGGCCTGGTTGATGGCGTCAATGACCACGAAGTCATTGCCTGCGCCGTGCATCTTGGTGAATTTGAGTTTCATGGCGTCGATTATATTGGCCGGCGCGGCATTCAGGCTTGCGGCCCCTGCTTCGGATAGTAAAGATCGGCCTCGCCTTCGGGCCGGGTCTTGAAGCGCTTGTGCGCCCAGAAGTATTCGGCCGGCGTTTCCAGCGCCCGCTCTTCAATGAATGCATTCATGCGCGCGGTCGCGGCCAGGATGTCGGGCCCCGGATAATCTTCCCAGGGTGGATAAAAACGCACGCGCCAACCCTTGTACCCTGGCAGGAAAGTGGCCACCACCGGTATCACTTTGGCGCCGGTGGCCGCCGCAATGCGCGCCGGCGCAGTCAGCGTAGCGGCCGGTATGCCAAAGAAGGGCACGAAGGCTGATTCGCGGCGGCCGAAATCCATGTCCGGCAACATGAAATAGGGTAGGCCTTCGCGCAGCGCGCGCAGGATGGGCTTCACGCCCTCGGCGCGCGTCACCAGCGTGATCGGACGAAAGCGGGTGCGGCCGCGGCGCAAGGCGCGATCGAAGACTTCATTGCGTTGCCGGGTGTAGATCGAGCATAGCGAGCTTTCCAGCATCACCGCCACGCCAGCCACGTCGAGGCAGACGAAATGCGGGCACAGCAGGATGGTGGGCCCAGACTGGATTGCTTCGTGCGGAAAGCCGGGCTCGACATGTATCAGGCGCCGCAGCCGGGCCGGCGACGCCCACCACAGCACGCTGCGTTCCAGCACGCTGCGGGCATAAGCCTGGAAATGACGGCGTGCGAGGCGATTGCGTTCGCGCTGGTCCAGGTGCGGCAGGCACAGCGCCAGGTTGGTTAGCGTGATGTGGCGCCGCGCGCCGGCGAACACATAAAGGATTGCGCCGACCAGGTTGCCAAGCCGCCCCAGCAGCGGCAGCGGCAGCCAGTGCAGCAGCCACATCAGCGCCAGCAACAAGCTCATGCGGCTTCCCCCGCCGGTGCCGGGGTGGGCGCCGGCACGCCGGCCGGCGTCTTGTAGCGGTTGTAGCTCCAGAAGTACTGGGCGGGGCAGCCGGCGATCAGCTTCTCCATTTCGGCATTGATGGCCGCCGCCTGTTCGGCGGGCGTTGCGCCCAGTGGCGTTTCATGCCGCCAAAAGCGGATCAGCCAGCCGCGGCCTTTCGGCAGCCTTTCGGCATAGGTCAGGATCAGGTCGCAACCGGTCATCTGCAGCAGCCGTCCGGGCAGGGTCATGGTGTAGGCCGGCTTGCCGAAGAAGGGCGCCCAGATGCCCTCGCCCTGTTGCGGCACCTGGTCTGGCAGCAAGCCGACGGCGCCGCCGTTCTTCAGGGATTTGAGCAGCATGCGCACGCCCGCCAGGCTGGCCGGCGCCAGCGCCAGCCGGGCCCGTGCGCGCGCCTGTTCCACCAGCGGCCGCAAGGCTTGCTTGCGCGGCGGACGGTACATCACGATCACCGGCACATGATGCGAAACGAATTGGGGAATGATTTCAAAGCAGCCCAGGTGCGGCGTGAGGAACAATGCGCCGCGACCGGAATCGATCGAAGCGCGCGCCACTTCCCAGTTTTCGAGTTGCACGCGTGCCATGACGCGCGAAGAAGGCGCACACCACAGGAAAGGCAGCTCCATCATGCTGCGGCCGGCTTCGCGTATCGCTGCCGGCAAATGTTGTTCGTGGCCGGCGCGCGTGATGTTTTCGCGCATGCGCCGCCGGTAGGACGGGGAAAGTAACCAAACCAGTTGGCCGGAAAACGAACCGATCGCGTGCAAAACAGGCAAAGGAAGTTTCGACAACGCGCGAAATAGGAGAAGCAGCATCGAACCTGACCGTTTTGCTGTTTTGCGCAAGAGGCGTAAAATAACACGGATGTTTCAACCGCCGAGTTAACAGACAACTTGCGAGGCGGGCTATAAATTTCGCTAAAGCGTCGCAAGCTCAACGGTCACGCTGGCTGCGACAGTTCCACCAGTCCAACCGTTCTTCAACAGAGAGAGAGCTTGCAATGGCACGAGAATACTTCTTCACTTCCGAATCGGTCTCCGAAGGTCATCCTGACAAGGTGGCAGACCAGGTTTCCGACTCCATCCTTGATGCAATCCTGGCCCAGGACCCGACCGCCCGCGTGGCCGCCGAAACCCTGTGCAATACGGGCCTGGTCGTGCTGGCTGGCGAAATCACCACGCATGCCGTGGTCGACTATATCGCCGTGGCACGCGACACGCTCAAGCGCATCGGCTACGACAATGCCGACTTCGGCATCGATTACAAATCCTGCGCCGTGCTGGTGGCTTATGACAAGCAATCGCCCGACATCGCCCAGGGCGTGGACGAAGGCCGCGGCATCGACCTCGACCAGGGCGCTGGCGACCAGGGCCTGATGTTTGGCTATGCCTGCAGCGAAACGCCGGAATTGATGCCGGCCGCGATCCACTATGCCCACCGCATCGTCGAGCGCCAGTCGCAATTGCGCCGTGATGGCCGCCTGGCCTGGCTGCGCCCGGACGCCAAGTCGCAAGTCACGCTGAAGTATATCGACGGCAAACCGGTTGCGATCGACACCGTCGTGCTCTCGACCCAGCATGCGCCCGAGATGGCGCACAAGGCAATCGAAGAAGCCGTGATCGAGGAAATCATCAAGCCGGTGGTGCCCAAGGAATGGCTGAAAGACACGCGCTACCTGATCAACCCGACCGGCCGTTTCGTCATCGGCGGTCCCCAGGGCGATTGTGGCCTGACCGGTCGCAAGATCATTGTCGACACCTACGGCGGCGCAGCCCCGCATGGCGGCGGCGCTTTCTCTGGCAAGGACCCGTCCAAGGTCGACCGGTCCGCAGCCTATGCCGGCCGCTATGTGGCCAAGAATATCGTGGCTGCCGGCCTGGCCGAGCGTTGCCAGATCCAGATCTCGTATGCGATCGGCATTGCCCGTCCGACTTCGGTCATGGTGACCACCTTCGGCACCGGCAAGATCAGCGACGAGCGCATCGAGGAACTGGTGCGCGAGCATTTCGACCTGCGTCCGAAAGGCATCGTGCAGATGCTCGACCTGCTGCGTCCGATCTACTCCAAGACCGCAGCCTATGGCCATTTCGGGCGCGAAGAGCCAGAGTTTTCCTGGGAGCGCACTGACAAGGCTGCCGCCCTGGCTGCTTCCGCCGGTCTCTGATCCAATGCCGCTTGCGGCGCGCGGCGTGCTGACTGCAGTGGCGCCGCGCGCTGCTGTGGTCATTGCCGCGCTGCTGTGCAGCCCGGGCCTGCCGGCAGCAGCGGCGGCGCCTTCCCCGCCGCCATCATCGGCGCCCGCCAGTCAACCCCCGGCCGCGCCTTCCACGGCGCCGATCGCCTCCCAACCTGCCTTCCCATCTGCCTCCCAACCTGCCGAGCATTCTGCCGATCTGTCGCGCTGGTGCGCCCAGGTCGTACCCCGGCTGCCGCGCATCGACTTGCGTCACTGCCTGGCCAGCGGCCTGGCGCCAACCGGCGCCCACTCGCGCAAGCAGGTTCCCATCTTCAGCCGCCGCATGGCGGCCCAGCGCGAAGCGCCCAAGCCCTTGCGCATCCTGCTCATCGGCGGCATGCACGGCGATGAACTGACATCCTCTGCCGTCGTATTCGAATGGATGAAGCTGCAGGCTGCGGCGCCGCGCCAGGAATATCACTGGCATTTCGTGCCCGTGCTGAATCCGGATGGCTTGCTCGCTGCATCCCCGTCGCGCGTCAATGGCGCTGGCGTTGACTTGAACCGCAACTTCCCCACGCCCGGGTGGAACAAGGAAGCGCCCGCGTGGTGGACGCAAAAGACAAAGCGCGATCCACGCCGCTACCCGGGTAAAACGCCGCTGTCTGAACCCGAGAGCCGCTGGCTGCACCAGGAAATAGACCGCTTCACGCCCGATCTGGTGGTGTCGGTGCACGCCCCCTTTGGCGTGCTCGATTTCGACGGACCGGCGCCAGCGCCAGAGCGATTTGGCAACCTGCGCATGGACCGGGTCGGCGTCTACCCCGGGTCGCTTGGCAACTATGGCGGTTATTACAAGCACATACCGGTGGTCACGATAGAACTGGCCAACGCGCGCCAGATGCCATCGCCCCGGGAAACGCGCCAGATCTGGGACGACATGCAACGCTGGGTCGCCCTCAACCTGGTTGCCCGCCCGAACGGGAGGGGCGCTGCGGCCGGGCAGGCGAGCGAGCGCTCGCATTCAACCCCGCCATCGGCGCCGCACAGATTGCCGTTCTGACTGCTGGCGCAATGGCAAGCTGTTGTAAATTGGCTGGTAACGCCATTATTTCATCTGGTTAAAAAAGAGAACTGCTAAAGTTTCGCAGGTACAAGATTGCCTGCGAACATGCACCTCAGAACCTTTCCTTTCAGTTGCCTACTTTGCGCCAGCCTGCTTTGCGCGGCTTGCAGCATGGCCGCACCGACGCAAACCGCGCCGGCGCAGCTGATCGTGAAATTCAAGCCCGCGTCCGGCCTTACCTGCGACAGCGCCGGCATCGCCCGCCTGTCGGCACAGGCCGGTTTCCGTTTCGACTACCTGCGCCCGATGTCGGGCGACGCCTGCGTGCTTACGCTGCGCGCTGGCGCGCGCCTGCCTGCCGCGATCACTGCCTTGCAAGCGCTGCCCGGCGTGGAATGGGCCGAGCCCGACGCCGTCATGCGGCCCAACTAGCCATGCGTCCGGCTCCTGCCAGGCAGACGAAAGCGCCAGCCCGCGACCACACCTCATACAAGACCATGCACGTAAAAAGAGTTCTATTGGCGCTGGCCGCCGGACTGTTTGCGATGATGCCCGCCACAGCCGGCATCAGCATCGCGCCGGCACCGGCCGCAACTACCGCAACCACCGCAACCACCGAGGCCACGACCGCGCCTGTTGCCGCCAGCGGCGAAGAAACGGTGACGTCGCTGATCGTCAAGCCGCACCGGCGGCGCGGCGGCCGGCTCGACACCGCCCTGCGCGCTTCCGATACCGGCGAACTCGAGCGCGCCAGCCGCGTGAAACTGCGCGTGGCGCGGCGCATGTCGGGCGGCAGCCATGTGATCCGCCTGCCCTATGCCATGCCCCTTTCCGAGGCGCGTGCGGTGGCGGCGCGCCTGATGCAGCAAGACTCGGTGGAGTTGGCCGAGCCCGATCGCATCATGCGGCCCACGGCTTATACGCCGGACGACCCCGCCTACGGTTCGATGCAATGGAACCTGATGGCGCCCTCGGGCATCAACCAGGGCGGCGCCAACCTTCCCGGCGCCTGGCAGGCATCCACCGGCAACCCGCTGGTCACGGTGGCGGTGCTCGACGGCGGTTACCTTCCGCATGCCGACTTTGGCAACGTGCTGCCGGGTTACGATTTCCTGGGCACGACGTCCAATATCAATGGCGTGACCGTTGCCAATGGCGATGGCGACGGCCGCGACAGCGATGCGCGCGATCCTGGCACCGCCACCTCGGCCAACCAGTGCGGCGATGGCGGCGCGGCCCAGCGTTCAGCCTGGCATGGCACGCATGTGGCCGGCATCATTGCCGCGGCGATGAACAACGGCCGTGGCGGCGCCGGCGTGGCGCCCGACGTGCGCCTGCTGCCAGTGCGGGTGCTGGGCAAGTGCGGCGGTCCGACTTCGGACATCGTGGACGGCCTGCGCTGGGCCGCCGGCCTGTATTCAATCCCGGGCGTCGGCACCAATCCGAACGTGGCGCGGGTGCTGAACATGAGCCTGGGCAGCAGCGGCGGTTGTTCCGCCGTGTTCCAGAGCGCCATCAGCGACGTCGTCAACGCCGGCAAGATCGTGGTCGTGGCAACCGGCAATGATGGAGCCGGCGTTGGCCAGCCCGCCAACTGCAGCGGCGCGATTGCTGTGGCCGCACATGCGGTGGATGGGGACTTGGCCGGCTATTCCAATAGCGGCAGCCAGGTCACGATCAGCGCGCCCGGCGGCGGCTGCGGCCGCGCCAGCACATCCTGCCTCAGCACCTATACGCAAAATGGCGCCGGTGTGTATTCCCTGTCCAACGCGGGCGTTGGCGCCGCGATTGCCAGTCCCGGCGGCGACAGCTATGCGCTGATGACCGGCACCAGCATGGCCGCGCCGCACGTATCGGGTGTGATCGCCCTGATGCTGTCGATCGATCCGGCGCTGACGCGTTCGCAGGTCGTGTCTTACCTGCGCGCGTCGGCGCGGCCGTTCCCGGCCGGCACCACGTGCGCCCTGCCGTCCTACAGCGGTCGCTGTGGCGCCGGCATGCTGGATGCCGGGGCGGCGCTGGCCGTCATCGCGCCCAATATCGAAGTCAAGAGCAACCACATGGTGGTGCCACCATTTACCTGGGTGCCGCTGGAGGCGAGCGTCACCGCACCCGCCGGCCGCAGCCTGGTCGCCACCACCTGGGCGCCGTTGCCCGGCAATCCATCGGTGGTCTCGCTCGACAATGCAGCGACGCCTTCGGCAGGTTTCAATGCGCCGCTCACGGGTTCGTATGGGTTCGTGTTCACCGCGCTCGACAGCGCCGGCAAGACTGCCAGCGAAACCATCACCGTGCGCGTGAATTCGGCACCCGTGATTGCCGCGGTCGACCCCAAGGTGGTCGGCGCCGGCCAAGCGCTGCAATTCCGCCTGGTGGCGCTGGACAAGGATGGCGACGCGCCAGTGTTCCATGCAGTGGATATTCCCGAAGGTGCAACCCTGTCCGCGGACGGCAGCTTCGACTGGCCCAGCAGTTTTGCCGGTTCCTATGCGGTCACTTATTACGCCAGCGATAACGACGCCACCAGCACGCCCGGCACGGTCCTGGTGAATGTCACTGGCAGCAATGGCGCGGGCGGCATGGGGCTGGATGTGCTGGCTGTGCTGGCCTTGCTGGCAGCAGGCTTGCGCGCCCGGCGCTACCTGGCGGCGCGCCGCGCGTGACGATCGCAGCAGACAGCGCAGCGGACAACGCAGCGGACAACGCAGCAGCGGCGTCGGCCTTGCTGCCGGCGCGCGCCAACCTGCGGCTGTGCCTGGCGCTGTGCGTGCTGATGGCTGCCCTTACCCTCCCGCACGGTTCGCTGCAATCCTTCGCTTACGAGCGGCACCATATCCTGCTTGGGGAATGGTGGCGCCTGCTGAGCGCGCACCTGGTTCACCTGGGATTCCAGCACCTGCTACTGAACCTCGCCGGCTTGCTGTTGCTGCATGAATTGTTCCTGAAGGACGTCCCGTTCAAGCATGCGGCCGGCTTGCTGCTGGCTTGCGCCCTTGGCGTGGCCGCCGGCTTGCTGGTCGCGATGCCGGGCCTGACCGGCTATGCCGGCTTGTCCGGCGTGCTGCACGGCGCCTGGGCCGGCGCGGCGCTGGTGCTGCTGTGGCAGCGGCAAGCGCCGGGTCAAGAGAGCGGTAAGGGCGCGCGGGCCTGGTGGGCAGTGGCGCTGCTGGCACTTGCGTTGAAATTGCTGGCCGAGGCGCTGCACCTGACTGCGCCCTGGTCCGCGAACCTGGGCGCGCCGGTGCTGACGCTGGCGCATGCGCTGGGTGCGGCCACTGGTGTTGCTTATGCAATTGTGTGGCGCAGTGTGCGTTCGGCAAGCTTTGGCAAAGCACTGCCGCAGGTGACGCGCGGCCCCGCTTTCGATTAAAATACGGCGCTTGCCAAGGAGCGTTGCGACAGGTTTTCACCTGCCAGGCTTGGCAAGATCTTCCGCAACGGCGCTCACGACCCTTTTAATTTTCCTAAAGGAGCGCGTGATGAGCGCCATCGCATCCAAAGCCAGCACCACCGCCACATCTTCCCAGGATTTCTTCGTTGCTGACCTCAGCCTTGCCAGCTGGGGCCACAAGGAAATCCGCATTGCCGAAACCGAAATGCCCGGCCTGATGGCGATTCGCGAAGAATTCGCCGCCAGCCAGCCGCTGAAAGGCGCGCGCATCACCGGTTCGCTGCACATGACGATCCAGACCGCCGTCCTGATCCAGACGCTTGAAGCGCTGGGTGCGCGCGTGCGCTGGGCGTCGTGCAATATCTATTCAACCCAGGACCATGCCGCGGCCGCAATCGCCGACAAGGGCACGCCAGTGTTCGCCTTCAAGGGCGAGAACCTGGATGAATACTGGGACTTCACGCACCGCATTTTCGAGTGGCCCAATGGCGAATACTCGAACATGATCCTGGACGATGGCGGCGACGCCACGCTGCTCTTGC
>JAQGMC010000127.1 GCA_028292545.1 Paucimonas sp. | reverse complement strand
CGGGCCGCCACTTCGATGCTGAACCCGGCCGGCACCTGCAGCATACGTTTGCGGTTGAAGGGCGGGGTGGGTGCAATACCGTGGGCCAGTTGCAACGCAACTTCATGCAAGGCAGGCACATCGGCAGCTTTGCCCTGTGCGACGGCTGTGACGGTGGACACAACCAATGCGCCGGCTACCAGTACGGTTCGCCAGCGCCTGCGCAGGCTGTCATTTGCCAATGTGCTGTTCATGCCAGACTCCGTTTGCCATCGCTTGCGGTCGGCGAAAAGGCTTATTGCGCCACCCAGCCGCCGTCCATATTCCATGCCGCGCCGCGCACCTGGCTCGCTGCATCGCTGCACATGAAGACGGCGAGCGCACCCAATTGTTCCGGTGTAACGAATTCGCCGGATGGCTGCTTTTCCGCCAGCAAGCCTTTCTTCGCTTCATCAATCGACAGCCCGCCGGCGGCGGCACGGGCATCGACTTGCTTTTGCACCAGTGGGGTCAGCACCCAACCCGGGCAAATCGCATTGCAAGTAACGCCGGTGGTAGCGGTTTCCAGCGCCGTCACCTTGGTCAGGCCGACGATGCCATGCTTGGCTGCGACATAGGCCGACTTTTGGGCCGACGCCACCAGGCCGTGGGCCGAGGCGATATTGATGATTCGGCCCCAGTTGGCGGCTTTCATCGACGGGAGCGCGAGCCGCGTGGTGTGGAAAGCAGAAGTCAGGTTGATGGCGATGATCGCGTCCCACTTGTCGGTCGGAAAATCCTCTATGTTGGCAACATGCTGGATGCCGGCATTGTTGACCAGGATATCAATGCGGCCAAGTCCGCTTTCGGCGGCTTGCATCATGTCGGCGATCTGTTCCGGCCGGGACATGTCGGCACCGTGGTAAAACGTTTTCACGCCGAATTCGCTGGCAAGCTGGGCCTGCAGCTTTGCAATTTCTGCCGCATCGCCGAAGCCATTGAAGGCGATATTTGCCCCTTGTGCTGCGAGTGAACGCGCAATGCCCAAGCCTATGCCCGAGGTAGAGCCGGTAACCAGCGCATTCTTGCCCTTCAATGACGTGCCTTGCATATTTTCCCCTGCTTTGGATGGTTGGATACGGGATTGTGACGGATGCGACGGAGCTGCGCCGGCCAGCGGGCCAATGCGGTGCCTGATTTTAAAGGCAACGACCGGTAAAATGGCGGCTTGTGCCAACCTGCTTCTTGAACCGGCCCCTATCCAATGACATCTTCAGTGCCCGCCGTAGTTCGCACCGTGCAATGCTTGTCTCCTTCCGGCCTGCACCGCATGGCCTACAAGGAGTGGGGGCGGCCTGACAATCCCGATGTCGTGCTTTGCATCCACGGGGTCACCCGCGTGGCCGATGACTTCGACGCGCTGGCAGCAAGCCTGGCCGCGGATTTTCGCGTCGTTTGTCCTTACGTGGTAGGCCGCGGCTGCTCCGACAACTTGCGCGATGCGCAGCATTATGGTGTGCCGCAATATGTGTCAGACATGGTGACGCTGGTGGCGCGGCTGGGGGTGGACAAGCTGAGCCTGGTCGGCACTTCAATGGGCGGCCTGATCGGCATGGGTCTTGCATCGCTTGCCGGCACGCCGGTGACGCGGCTGGTGCTCAACGACGTCGGCCCAAGCATCAATCCTGCGGCGCTGGAGAGGATAGGGCAATACCTGGGGCAGCCGCTGCGCTTTGGCACGCTCGAGGAAGGGATCGCTTATGTGCGCATGCTGTCGGCCCCTTTCGGCCAGCATGATGAACAACAATGGCGCAAACTCGGCACCGATAGCTTGCGCCAGCAGGAAGACGGAAGCTGGGTTCGGAATTACGATCTGCGTATCGCAGAACCGATCCGCGCGATGACGCCGGAGGTGATGGCATTTGCCGAAAGGGCGACATGGGCAGCCTATGATGCGATCCGCTGTCCAACGCTGCTGATACGGGGTGCGCAGTCGGACTTGCTGAGCCCGGACACTGCCCTGCAGATGACGCAGCGTGGCCCGCGGGCTCGTTTGGTCGAGATTGCCGGCACCGGCCATGCGCCTTCGCTGCTGCACGCGGATCAGATAAGCCTGGTGGCAGATTTCCTGAAGGCAGGCGTGCAAGAGGCGCCAGTGGTTGGAAACGAAAGCTGAAGCAGCAGGCGCGCAAAACGGCAGGGCAAGGAAGCACGCGCAAGGAAGCACGCGCAGGGCAGCACACAGTACAGGACTGAAAAACAGACATGGTTTCAATCGCAACGGAAGCATCCACACTGACGACCGGCCTTGGTGAGGCGGATGCTGCCCGGGTGCTTGAGGCGCTGGAGTTCGTACGGCCCGTCTACGCCGGCCGAAGTTTGCGCACCGGGCAAAATGCGTTTGAATTTTCGGAGCAAGTTGCGTCGGTGCTGGCGCAACTGGCGTCCGACGCCGACAGTCGCATCGCCGCCTTGCTGTTCGAGTTGCATGTGTTCGACCCAAAAGCGCTGGACACGATAGAGAAACGCTTCGGGCGCGAAATGTCCGATTTCGTTGGCGGCATCCAGCGCCTGATGCGCTTGCATGAAATGACTTTCGTCCAGCAGGAAGCGGCGCGCCATCGCGATGCGCCGCAAGTGGCGGTGGCCCAGGTCGAAGCGCTGCGCAAGATGCTGCTGGCAATGGCTTCCGACATGCGCGCGGTGATGGTCAGGCTGGCTTCGCGCCTGACGACGCTACGCTTCTTTGCCGACAATCGCATGCAGGATGAGCGCTCGCAAAAATATGCGCGCGAAACTTTCGACTTGTATGCGCCCCTGGCCAATCGGCTCGGCATCTGGCAATTGAAGTGGGAACTGGAAGACTTGTCCTTCCGCTTCATGGAGCCGGAGTCTTACAAGCGCATCGCGAAGATGCTCGAAGAAAAGCGGCTCGAACGCGAAGCCTTTGTCGCTTCCGCCATCGCGCGCCTGAAAGCGGAACTTGCCGCGGCCGGCATCAAGGCAGAAGTCTATGGACGGCCCAAGCATATCTACAGCATCTGGTCCAAGATGCGCGGCAAGGCGCTCGATTTTTCCGAGCTTTACGACGTGCGCGCGTTTCGCGTTATCGTCGAGGATGTGCGCACCTGCTACACGGTGCTTGGCATAGTCCACAATATCTGGACCCCGATACCGAAGGAATTCGACGACTACATTTCGCGCCCAAAGCCCAACGGCTACCAGTCATTGCATACGGTCGTCATCGGCGAAGATGGGCGCGCGCTGGAAGTCCAGGTCCGCACCAAGGACATGCACCATTTCGCCGAATACGGCGTGGCGGCCCACTGGCGCTACAAGGAGTCGGGCGGCTCGGCTTCATCAGCCCAGAAATACGATGAGAAAATCGCCTGGCTGCGTCAATTGCTGGCCTGGAAGAGCGAAGTCGTCGATACCGTGGTCGGGCCCGACGACTTGCAGGAGCAATGGGTCGAGAAGCTCAAGGCTGCCACGCTCGATGACCACATCTACGTGCTGACTCCGCAGGCACGGGTAATCGAACTGCCGCATGGTTCCACGCCGATCGACTTTGCTTATTACCTTCACAGCGATGTTGGCCACCGTTGCCGCGGCGCGCGGGTCGATGGCGTGATGGTGCCGCTCAACACGCCGCTGCAAAACGGCCAGACGGTTGAAGTCATCACTGCCAAGGGCGAGCAAGCTGCAGCCGGCGCAGCTGGCCCTTCACGCGACTGGCTCAGTCCCGGCTATGCAGCCAGCGCCCGCACCCGCTCCAAGATCCGGGCCTGGTTCAATGCGATCGAGCAGCAGGAAACGCTGTCCACTGGCCGCTCGCTGGTCGAAAAAACTTTGCAGCGCGAAGGCCGTACCGCCGTCAACCTGGACGAGCTTGCACACAAACTTGGCTTTGCCAAGCTGGATGACTTTTTCCTCGCGGTTGGAAAGGAACAGTTCAGCTTGCGCCATGTCGAGCAGGCGCTGCACGAGGGTGAGCAAAAAGAAGTCAATCCCGACGATGCCGTGGTTGCGCGCAAGAGCCGCGCATCGAGCGTGGCCCAGGGCGCGAAGTCGGGCGTGCTGGTGGTTGGCACGGAAGGCTTGATGACGCAACTGGCGCGGTGCTGCAAGCCGGCGCCGCCAGACCCCATCGTCGGCTTTGTCACCCGCGGCAGCGGAGTGTCGATTCATCGCGCAAGCTGCAAGAATTTTGCCGAAATGAAGCACCGCGCGCCGGAGCGCGTGATCGAAACCAACTGGGGCGAAGCCGGCCGCGAGACGGTTTATCCGGTCGATATTTTCGTGCTCGCTGCTGATCGCCAAGGCTTGCTGCGCGATATTTCCGAGATTTTCCTGCGCGAGAAAATCAATGTGATCGGCGTGTCCACGCAAAGCCTGAAAGGGCAGGCGCGCATGGGATTCACAGCCGAGATCAATGCGACCTCGCAACTTGTGAAAGCGTTGTCATCGATACGCGAGGAAGTGAAGGGCGTGCATGAAGTGCACCGCCGCTAAAACGTGGCGAGCCCAGTCGCCTGCCATAGCAGCCGGCGGGAAACAAAAGGCTGGCGTGGAAAAATAAAGCCCGCTATAATTTCGCTTCTTTAGGCGCGTAGCTCAGCTGGTTAGAGCACTACCTTGACATGGTAGGGGTCGTTGGTTCGAGTCCAATCGTGCCTACCAATCACAAAGCAGGTCCACAAGGGCTTGTTTGCAAAGGCCGGTCTTCAAAAGAGACCGGCCTTTTGTTTTTATCTGGCAGTTTTCCCCTGCTGTTTTGCAACCCGGTTTTGTCGCCGCAATCGCAATACCTCCATCTGCAATCACGCCATCCTGCCTGGCCGGTGAGCGGTCGCTCGGCTTCTCTTTTTTGCATGCGCCTGACATTGTTGTCAGCGTGAGTAGAAGCACCTTGTAAACCGCGGTCCGCTTGCTGCGACGCAAAGCATGTGCACGACGGCGGCGTAGCATCCAATTCATGCCGTTGTAGCTCAGTGTCAGAGCACCTGCAATGTAAGCAGGAGGTCCGGTGGTTCGATTCCCCGCAATGGCACCAAATCCCTTTCGTCCCTCGTGAGAACCCCCTGATGAAGACATCCTTGTTACTGGCCTCCCTGCTGGCTGCCGCTGCAGTCCTTCCCGCCGTCGCGCAAGACCAGCCGCGCCCAACTGAAGCACAAATCAAGGCAGAAGGAAAAGCCGACCAGGAACGCATCAAGGCCAGCACCAAGATAGACAAGGCGCTGACGAAGGAAGCCCAAGCCAATGTTGAAGCCGACGCCAAGGCCGACAAGAAAAAACTGAAGGCGCATCAAAAGGCGCAAAAGGAAGTCAATGATGCTGTGGCCGATGTGAAAAAGGCTGATACCAAGGCCGAAGTCCGCGCCGCCGAGAAGAAGTAGGTGACTCAGTAAGCGGCGTAGTAAGCGACACGCCGCATCGCCGGGCCAGTCCCTTCCTTGCACAAGCGGGCAAGCGAGGCCGGGCCCGGCAGGTTCTTGGAACTGCCGCTTGTTCTCTGCTATAGTTACGATAGGGACGCGCGGCATTTTCCATTGTGGCCCGACTGAATTCCTGTTCTGGTTACCAACATCACTGTAAGAGCGAGAAAGGCACGACGGTTATGACACCGCGAACTAGCACGGCAGTTTTGTCCGGGCGACGCTAGTCGACGTTTTTTTCTGTCTGCATTCGAAAAAGCGCGGCTAGTCCGCGTTTTTTTTCGTCCGCTTTTTTGTCCTGTTTTTTCGTGCAATTTCTCGTCCACTCATTTACCGACCCTTTGATGCCGCCGCACAGCGGCAAACACCTGCCAAGCAGGCCCGGAGAACAAGCATGGTTACAGTAAGACTTCCCGACGGATCCCAGCGTCAGTTTGACGCCCCGCCCAGCGTGGCGCAGGTTGCAGCCAGCATCGGCAGCGGGCTGGCCAAGGCGGCCCTGGCCGGTCGCGTGGACGGCAAGCTGGTCGACACGTCGTATGTGATCGATCGCGATGCTGACCTGGCCATCGTCACCGACAAGGATCCGGACGGCCTGGAAGTCATCCGTCACTCTGCCGCGCACTTGCTGGCCTATGCCGTCAAGAGCCTGTTCCCCGATGCCCAGGTGACGATTGGCCCCGTCATCGACAATGGCTTCTACTACGACTTCTCATACAAGCGTCCCTTTACACCGGAAGACTTGCAGGCGATTGAAAAGAAGATGGCCGAACTGGCGAAGAAGGATGAGCCAGTCCAGCGTACGGTGCTGCCGCGCGACGAAGCCGTCGCCTATTTCAAGTCCATCGGCGAAGCCTACAAAGCTGAGATCATTGAATCGATTCCGGCCGGAGAAGATGTGTCGCTGTATGCCGAAGGCGGCTTCACCGACCTGTGCCGCGGGCCACACGTGCCATCCACCGGCAAGATCAAGGTCTTCAAGCTGATGAAGCTGGCCGGCGCCTACTGGCGCGGCGACTCCAAGAACGAGATGCTGCAGCGCGTCTACGGCACCGCCTGGGCCAAGAAGGAAGACCAGGAGCTGTACCTGCACAACCTGGAGGAAGCGGAAAAGCGCGACCACCGCAAGCTGGGCAAGCAGCTCGACCTGTTCCACTTCCAGGAGGAAGCGCCGGGCCTGATCTTCTGGCACCCGAAGGGCTGGACCATCTGGCAGCAGGTGGAGCAGTACATGCGCCACAAGTACCAGGTCAACGGCTACAACGAAGTCAAGGCGCCGCAGATCCTCGACGTGTCGCTGTGGCAGAAGACCGGCCACTGGGAGAACTATCGCGAGCATATGTTCTCGACCGAGTCGGAAAATCGCTCGTACGCGTTAAAGCCGATGAATTGCCCGGGTCACGTGCAGATCTATAACGCTGGCATGAAAAGTTACCGCGATCTGCCGCTGCGTTTCGGCGAATTCGGCCAGTGCCACCGCAACGAGCCATCGGGCGCGCTGCACGGCATCATGCGCGTGCGCGGCTTTACCCAGGACGACGGCCACATCTTTTGTACTGAAGAACAAATTGCGCCGGAAGTGGTGGCATTTCATGCGCAGGCGATGGAGGTCTATA
>JAQGMC010000110.1 GCA_028292545.1 Paucimonas sp. | reverse complement strand
AGATGAAAAACACCGCCGCACAAATCGCCGTCATGCGCGACAGAAAGTTGGCGCTGCCGGACGAACCGAACAGGCTGCCCGCAGAGCCGCTGCCGAACGAGGCGCCCATGTCGGCGCCCTTGCCGTGCTGGATCAGCACCAGGCCAATGATGGCCAGCGCCGACACCACCTGGATGACGACGATAAGGGTATGCATTGCATTCATTGTGTAAATTCCAGTATTGCGGTTTAGAGGTATTCGGGACGCTTGCGTTCAGCAGGCGCGGATAATTGACAGGAAATCGCTTGCCTTCAGTGCTGCGCCGCCGATCAGGCCGCCATCGATGTCCGGCATGGCCAGCAGTTCGACCGCATTGTCGGGCTTCATGCTGCCGCCGTAGAGGATAGGAACGCCATCGGCCACCGCAGCGCCCTTCTCCTTCAGCTGCGCGCGCAACAGCGCGTGGACTTCCTGTGCCATGTCGGGGGTGGCGGTCTTGCCGGTGCCGATCGCCCATACCGGCTCATAGGCCACAACAATGCGCGCCGCCTGTTCAGCCGACAGTGCAGCCAGCACCGCGCCCAGCTGGCGCGCCACCGTTGCGGCGGTCTCGCCCTGCTCGCGCTGCTGCAGCGTCTCGCCGACGCACACGATCGGAAGCAGGCCAGCAGACAGTGCGCGCGTTGCCTTGGCGGCGACGATGGCATCGGTTTCGGCATGATAGGTGCGACGCTCGGAATGGCCGACGATCACATAACGGCTGCCGAAATCGAGCAGCATCGCAGCCGACACTTCACCGGTATAGGCGCCGGCTTCATGCAGCGACAGGTCCTGGCCGCCCCAGCGCACCGGCGAGCCGCCCAGCGCATCGCGGCATTGCGCCAGGTAAGGCGCGGGAACGCAAACGGCCACATCGCAACCGGCCTCGCCCAAGCCGGAACGGATCCCCGTCAGCAGCACGGCATTGGCTGCCAGGCTTCCGTTCATTTTCCAGTTTCCGGCAATGAGCTTGCGACGCATTAATCCACCATTTTCAGAATAACCCGCAATTCTAGCTTTTGCGGAAAGGCCGGTCAAACCGCGACCGGCTGCTTCCTATCCCCAGCGTTCAGGAAGGCTGGACTTGCAATACGATTTTGCCTACATGCGTGCTGCTTTCCATCAGCGCATGTGCGTCCGCGGCTTCATCAAGTGGAAACACCTTGTAGATGACCGGCTTGATCTTGCCCGCTTCCAGCAGTGGCCAGGCATGCTGCAACAAATTTTTTGCGATTGCCGCCTTGAATGCGACCGGGCGCGGACGCAGCGTTGAACCGGTCAGTGTCAGGCGCCGGCGCAATATGTGGCTGAGGTCGACCTGGCCCTTGGCGCCGCCCAGGAGCGCGATGACCACGATGCGGCCATCGTCGGCCAGGCAGCGGATCTCGCGATTCACATAGTCGCCGCCGACCATGTCGAGCACGACGTCGACACCGCGGCCTTCGGTTGCAGCTTTCACCACTTCGGCAAAATCCTCGGTCTTGTAGTTGATGCCCTTCTCCGCGCCCAGGCTTTCACAGGCGCGGCATTTGTCGTCGCTGCCGGCGGTCGCGAATACGCGGTGACCCAGCGCAGTGGCAAGCTGGATCGCAGTCACGCCGATGCCCGAGGTGCCACCCTGCACCAGCAGGGTTTCGCCAGCGCACAAGTGAGCGCGATCGAAGACATTGCTCCACACTGTGAAGAAAGTCTCGGGCAGCGACGCCGCTTCGACTGCGCTCAATCCCTTGGGAACCGGCAGGCACTGGGCCAGGGGTGCGGCGCAGTATTCGGCATAGCCGCCGCCCTGCACCAGTGCGCAAACCATGTCGCCCTTTTTCAGGCTGCTGCCCGACAGGTCGCCATCGACGATCTCGCCCGCCACTTCCAGGCCAGGAAGGTCGGATGCGCCGGGCGGCACCGGATAGTTACCGGTGCGCTGGAAAACGTCAGGGCGGTTAATGCCGGCGGCATGCACCTTGATCATCACTTCGCCGGCTTTCAGGATGGGCATCGGGCGTTCGCAGGCTTGCAAAACCTCGGGACCGCCGGGATGCGTGATTTCTATCGCGCGCATGAAGCTTCCTTGAGTATGAAGAATGGCAGCATTGTAAGCGCAGCGGCGGGATCGGGTTTGGCGTGCCTGCGCTGCCTGCGGGGCGGCCGCGCAGCCTGCTGCCGGATGCTGTCCGAGGGCCATGAAAAAACCCCCGGAAGTGGTGCCACTTCCGGGGGTTGGATTGCCAGGCCTGGCGCTCCCGGTATGAGCCGGGAATGCACCGCGACGCAGTCAGCTATAAAACCGGCTATCAGACGGCGGGTTGTTCCACTGCCTCTGCAGCCGCTGCCTTCATCGACAGCTTGAGGCGGCCGCGGTCGTCGGTTTCGATAACCTTGACACGTACTTGTTGGCCTTCTTTCAGGTAATCGGCAACGGCATTGACGCGCTCGTTGGCGATCTGGCTGATGTGCAGCAGCCCATCCTTGCCGGGGATGACTTGCACGATGGCGCCAAAGTCGAGCAGCTTCAGCACGGTGCCTTCATACACCTTGCCGACTTCAACCGAAGCCGTCAGCTCTTCGATACGGCGCTTGGCTTCCTGGCCGGCAGCGGCATCCACCGATGCGATGGTCACGACGCCTTCGTCGCTGATGTCGATCTGCGTGCCGGTTTCCTCGGTCAGCGCGCGAATCACTGCGCCGCCCTTGCCGATCACGTCGCGGATCTTCTCAGGATTGATCTTCACCGTGATCAGGCGCGGTGCGAAGCTGGAGAGCTCGGTCTTGCGACCCGGCATGGCTTCCTGCATCTTGGACAGGATGTGCATGCGGCCTTCCTTGGCCTGGGCCAGGGCCACTTGCATGATCTCGCGCGTGATGCCCTGGATCTTGATATCCATTTGCAGCGCCGTGATGCCGGCGGCAGTACCTGCAACCTTGAAATCCATGTCGCCCAGGTGATCTTCATCGCCCAGGATGTCGGACAGGACGGCAAAGCGGTTGCCTTCCTTGATCAGGCCCATCGCGATACCGGCGACATGCGATTTCATCGGCACGCCGGCATCCATCAGCGCCAGGCAGCCGCCGCAAACCGAAGCCATGGACGACGAACCGTTGGATTCGGTGATTTCCGAAACCAGGCGCACCGAATAGCTGAACTCGTCCGGCGAAGGCAGGGCAGCAACCAGCGCGCGCTTGGCCAGGCGGCCGTGGCCGATTTCGCGGCGCTTCGGCGTGCCCACGCGGCCCGTTTCGCCAGTGGCGAACGGCGGCATGTTGTAGTGAAGCATGAAACGGTCGCTGTATTCACCCATCAGCGCGTCAATCTTTTGCTCGTCGCGCGCGGTGCCCAGCGTGGCCACGACCAGCGCCTGGGTTTCACCACGGGTGAACAGGGCCGAACCATGGGTACGCGGCAGCACGCCGGTACGGATCGAGATCGGGCGCACGGTGCGCGTATCGCGACCGTCGATGCGCGGCTCGCCTTCCAGGATTTGCGAACGCACGATCTTCGCTTCCAGGTCGAACAACAGGTTGCCGATTTCTGCGCTGTCGGGTGCGGTCGAGCCGTTGGCCGCGGCTTGCTGGGCAAGGCTAGCTGCCAGGCTGGCCGACACTTCCTTCAGCCGTGCCGTGCGCGCCTGCTTGTCTTTGACCTGGTAAGCCTCGCGCAGCGGGCCTTCAGCCAGTTGCGCGACTTGCGCGATCAAGGCTTCATTCTTTGCCGCCGGCGCCCATTGCACTTCAGGCTTGCCGCCGTCGCGCACGAGTTCATGGATAGCGTCAATCACGGCCTTCATCTGGTCATGGCCGAAAACCACTGCGCCCAGCATCACTTCTTCAGACAGTTCGCTGGCTTCGGATTCCACCATCAGCACAGCTTGCTCGGTGCCGGCAACAACCAGGTTCATCTGCGAAGTCGCCAGTTCGGTGACGGTCGGGTTCAGGATGTACTGGCCGTTGGCATAACCAACGCGCGCGGCGCCGATCGGGCCATTGAATGGCAGGCCGGCCACGCACAGGGCGGCCGAAGTGCCGATCATGGCGGGGATGTCGGGATCGATCTCAGGATTCACCGACAGTACGTGCACGATGACCTGCACTTCATTCAGGTAGCCTTCCGGGAACAGCGGGCGGATCGGGCGATCGATCAGGCGCGAAGTCAGGGTCTCCTTCTCGGAAGGACGGCCTTCACGCTTGAAAAAACCGCCGGGAATACGGCCGGCGGCATAAGTCTTTTCTACATAATCAACGGTCAGGGGGAAGAAATCCTGGCCCGGCTTTGCATCCTTGCGCGCGACGACGGTGGCAAGTACGACGGTGTCTTCAATCGACACCATGACGGCGCCAGACGCCTGGCGGGCGATTTCGCCGGTTTCCAGGGTGACCTGGTGCTGGCCATACTGGAAGGTTTTGGTAACTTTATCGAACACGGGCATTCCTTTCTAGTTTTGCCGACAGAATTTCAGGCGCTGTCGTTCACCTCACCACTGGAGCGGCTGCCGGATACGGCCGCAACACGCTCCGCTTCACCAATTGCCCTTGCACTACCCCTGCGTGGCCTGCGCTGCATTGCCCCGGCACTTCAATCCGCCAAAGCACAAATGCCTGCATCAGGTTCCTGACGCAGGCACTTTCAACTTCTTGCAGGACAGCGCAAAGATAAACTGCAGAATGACTGCGATTACTTGCGCAGGCCCAGTTTTTCGATCAGCGCGCGGTAGCGGGTAGCATCTTTGCGCTTCAGGTAGGACAGGAGACTCTTGCGGCGATTGACCATCATGATCAAGCCACGGCGGGAGTGGTGGTCCTTGGTGTGTTCCTTGAAATGGGTGTTGAGTTCGTTGATACGCGCGGTCAACAGGGCCACTTGTACTTCGGGAGAGCCCGTATCATTCGTGCCGCGGGCGTTGTCCGCAATGATGTTGGCTTTACTGCTTTTTTCGATCGTCATGCTGGGTACCTTTCACAAGCGGTGCATGGAGAAAATTGATGAACCCCGGTGCACCGTGAAGAAACTGGGAAACAGGAATAAACTCTGGTCAACTGGCCAGACCGCGCAGTATAGCGGAATTTGTCCGTCATTCAAACAATTGGCTTTAGCAGGAGACTTGGGATGCGCTTCGCTCGATATTTCCTCACAGTACCAACCTTTCTGCTGGCTACGGCCTGCAGTGTGCTGGCGCCGCCCTCGGTCACGCCTGGCGAGAGCGAAGCCACTGTCATTTCGCGCCTGGGCAAGCCAACCGGCGTCTATCAGGATGGCAGCGATCGCCTGCTTGAATACCGTACCAATCCGGGTGGCCAGAATACCTGGATGGTCCGCGTTGGCCCGAACGGCGCGAAAAGCATCGAACAGGTGCTGACGGTAGAGAAATTCGCAACCATCCGTCCCGGCCAGGACAAAAAGGAAGACGTGCTGCGCAAGGTGGGGGCACCTTATGAAACGTCCTACCTCCGTTTCCCCGACCTTACGGTCTGGACTTACATGTACCTGGAAAACGGCGCCTGGGATTCACTGATGCACGTCCATTTCGACAACACCGGCACCGTCAAAATGCTGATGAATGCGCCAGATTTATGGCGCCGGCCCGTGGCCGGTGGACACGGCAACTGAAGGCGTTGCCTATTGCCAGCGGCGGGGCAGGCGCCCCTGCCGCCGGCAGTTGCGATTACAACTGCGGGTTCAGCTTCTCATTCTTTGATTGCAATTTGTTGAGTGCCGAAAGATAGGCTTTGGCAGACGCGACCACGATATCGAGGTCAGCCCCGACGCCGTTGACAATGCGGCCGCCCTTGGACAGGCGCATCGTCACTTCGCCCTGCGACTGAGTGCCGGTGGTGATCGCATTTACCGAAAACAGCAGCAGTTCAGTCTGGCTTGCAGTTTGCGATTCGATGGCGTTGACGATCGCGTCGACCGGACCATTGCCCTGCCCTTCGCATGTCACTTCCTTGCCGCCCATGGAAAACGTCACCTTCGCATTCGGCTTTTCGCCCGTCTCGGAATGCTGGGACAGGGAAACGAAGCGATAGAACTCGTTTACGTGCGACTGCTCTTCATCCGACACCAGCGCAATAATGTCTTCATCGAAGATTTCCGACTTGCGGTCGGCCAATTCCTTGAAGCGTGTGAAGGCGGCGTTGACTTCGGCTTCGGAATCGAGCACCAGGTTCAATTCTTCCAGGCGCTGCTTGAATGCATTGCGTCCCGAGAGCTTGCCCAGCACGATCTTGTTGGCTGACCAGCCCACGTCTTCGGCACGCATGATTTCATAGGTATCGCGCGCCTTCAACACGCCATCCTGATGGATGCCGGAGGCATGGGCAAAGGCATTGGCGCCCACCACGGCCTTGTTTGGCTGGACCGCAAAGCCGGTGATTTGCGACACCAGTTTGGAAGCGGGCACGATCTGGGTCGTGTCGATATTGAGCGACAGCTTGTAATAGTCGGGCCGGGTGCGGATCGCCATCACGATTTCTTCCAGCGCCGTATTGCCGGCTCGCTCGCCCAGGCCATTGATCGTGCATTCAACCTGGCGCGCACCGCCTATGGTGACGCCAGCCAGCGAATTTGCGGCGGCCAGGCCAAGGTCGTTGTGACAATGCACCGACCAGATCGCCTTGTCCGAATTGGGAATGCGCTCGCGCAGCGAGCGGATCATGTTGCCGTACATTTCAGGCACGCCATAACCGACGGTGTCGGGCACGTTGATGGTGGTGGCGCCTTCGGCGATCACGGCTTCCAGCACCCGGCACAGGAAGTCGGGATCGGAGCGGCTGCCGTCCTCCGGGCTGAATTCAATGTCGTCAGTGAAATTGCGGGCGAATTTCACTGCCATGCGCGCCTGCTCATAAACCTGGTCCGGCGTCATCCGCAACTTCTTTTCCATGTGCAAGGCAGACGTGGCGAGGAAGGTGTGGATGCGCTTGCGCGACGCCGGCGCCAATGCTTCGGCGGCGCGGGCGATGTCCTTGTCATTGGCACGGGACAGGGAGCAGACAGTCGAATCCTTGATCAATCCGGCGATCGCGCGGATCGCTTCAAAGTCACCTTGCGATGCAGCCGCGAAACCTGCTTCGATCACATCCACGCCCAGTCGCTCCAGCTGCTTGGCGATGCGGATTTTTTCTTCCCGTGTCATTGAGGCGCCGGGAGACTGCTCGCCGTCTCGCAAGGTGGTATCGAAAATGATCAATTTGTCTGCGGCCATGCTGGGCTCCTTGAGTGGATTCGGAATCGGAAAAATCGGGTTCGATATCGTTGTTGAATGCTTTTTCGCCCGCCCTTGCTTGATTCAGCATGAGCCTGGTTACAGCACGAATTGGGGGGAAAGGGGTATCTGCGCGTTAACGCAGTAGGTCGAGCGATAGCAGCAGACCGGCTAGCGGGCTGCTGCTCAGAAGCGAGGAGAATGGAAACTTGCGTGACATGCAAAAAACTATAAGCGCAAAACCGAGTTTGCGCAACCGCTGAATCATGCAGGCGCGCAAGCCTGGCCCGGCTGCCGGCCGGCACCAGGCTCAGTCCGCTCCCGTGTCAGTCTCCCGACCGGTATCGACGATGCTGACCGGCTTGCCCTTTGCCAGTCGCCAGAAGTAGATCACGTAACCCGACAAGCCATACAGGATGAACAGCGAGAACAGCACCATGGGCGGGTCGCTGGATACGGCGACAATGACCAGCACGATCAAAAAGATCGCGATGAAAGGCACAGACTTCCGGTAGTTCACATCCTTGAAGCTGTAGAAAGGCACATTGGTCACCATTGTCAGGCCCGCATACAGCGTGATACCCCAGGCGAACCAGCTGAGGTCGGTTCCGACATAGCGCAAGTCGTCCATCATCCACACGAAACCGGCGACCAGCGCTGCCGCCGAGGGACTGGGCAAGCCCTGGAAATAGCGCTTGTCGACGACAGAAAGATTGGTGTTGAAGCGCGCCAGGCGCAGCGCCGCGCCGGCACAGTAGACAAAAGCTGCAAGCCAACCCAGCTTGCCCAGGCCACGTAAGGACCATTCATAAACCACCAGCGCCGGGGCTGCGCCAAAGGACACCATGTCGGCCAGGCTGTCGTATTCGGCGCCGAATGCGCTTTGCGTGTTGGTCAGGCGTGCGACGCGTCCGTCCATCGCATCGAGCAGCATTGCGGCAAAGATTGCAATCGCCGCCTGGTCGAACTTCAGGTTCATCGCCATCACGATCGCATAGAAGCCGCAGAACAATCCGGCCGTCGTGAACGCGTTGGGCAGCAGGTAAATGCTGCGGCTGCGCAGCGTCAGCGGCCGGCCCGGCTCAACTGGGCTGGCTGCAGGACGGCGCAACGAACTCTTGAAACCACGCGCAATCCTGGCGGGCGATGCGGCCCTGGTTTTTCGACGGTTGAATGCCATGGAAAGTCCGTTTCGCGGCTTGCCGCTTCAGAGTTCGGCCAGCACTGTTTCAGTGGCCGAAACCTTGTCGCCGACGGTAACCGTGGGACGCGCAGTCAGCGGCAGGTAGACATCGACGCGCGAACCGAAACGGATGAAGCCGTAACGCTGGCCCCGCGCCAGGCTGTCGCCGGGCTTCGCATAGCACAGGATGCGGCGCGCGATCAGTCCGGCAACCTGCACGCAAGTAACGGTGTGGCCATTGGCTGCCGTGATGACCAGCGCATTGCGCTCGTTTTCAATCGATGCCTTGTCGAGGTCGGCGTTGACGAACTTGCCGGCAAAGTACTGAACGGTTTCAAGCTTGCCATCCACGGGGGAGCGATTGGAATGGACGTTGAAAACATTCATGAAGACGCTGATCTTCAGCGACTCGCGGTTTGCATACGGGTCGTGGGCTTTTTCTACCACCACGATCCTGCCATCTGCCGGGGACAGCACGGCCTTGGGGTCGGTTGGCACAACGCGCGGCGGATCGCGGAAGAACTGGATGACGAATACCGCGATCAGCCAGAATGGCAGCGACCAGGCGCCGGCAAAGGCAGTAACGACCAGGGCCACGGCCAGCGCCAGGCCGATATGCAGCCAACCTTCGCGGGCGAGAATGGGGTGGGGATAGTTATTCAATACGGCTCCAGTGAGATCGGGGCTGGCCAGAAGACTGCGCCCCGGCAACGCCCGCTATTCTAGACGACCGGCCGCCAAAAGTGCGGCGCACGTGATTCCTGGTCAGCGAAACCTGAAACGGGCCACGACCCGCATCTGCAGTGTGGTTTCGCCCGGCTCGAAACTGGGTTCTTCGACCGGGGCCTGGGCTGCGGCGCTGCGCATGCCCATCTTCTGCGCCTGGATTTCAGGCGCATAGCTGCCCGAGCCTTCGAAGTCGATCGTGTCGAGCACGGCATCGGACGGCGCACGCTGCATGGCGCGGGCAATCGCCTCGATACGCTCGCGCAGGTTCGCATAGGCCGCTGCGATGCGCTGCTCGTCAAGCTTGCGCCGGGCGGTGTCAGACAATCCAAAGTTGAGCGAGCTGACCGCCAATAACTGCTGCACGCCCGCCACCATGCCTGGCAGCCCCGTCAGGTTAGTGGTGGTGACATCCAGATACTGCCCGACACGCCAGCCGAGCAATTGGCGGTTGCGCTGCTGGGCCGGGCGCGTTTGCGGCTCGTCTGCATAGACTGGATAGCTGAAATAGCCGCGCGTTTGCAACTGGGCCGACGGGTCTTCCCGGCGCACGATCTCGGTGCCGCGCTTCATCCTGGCGTTCACGCGCGAGGCGGCCTGCGCCTTGTCCTTGTCCTGCTCCTCTACCATCAGCACCAGCCGCGCTTCGTTATTGGCCTGGCGCACTTCGCCGTAGGCCGGTACGACGACGACCGTGCCATTGGTTTGGGGCGCCGGCTGTGCGGTTTGTTGAGCGCAGGCTAGCCCGTTGCCCAGCAACAGGAGCAGCGCAACACCTGCATGTTTCAGTCTATCCATCTGGTATCCCCTGAATAGAAAAAGGGGACACGAACGTCCCCTTTCGAAAAGTATGTTGCAAGCGCATGCCGCAATGATGCCGCACGCACGAGGCAAGAGCTTAGTTCTTCGACTGATCCACCAGCTTGTTTTTGGCAATCCACGGCATCATTGCGCGCAGCTTGCTGCCAACCTGCTCGATGTCGTGCTCGGCATTCAGGCGGCGACGCGAGATCAGGGTCGGTGCACCAGCCCGATTCTCGAGGATGAAGCTTTTTGCGTATTCGCCAGTCTGGATGTCTTTCAGCACCTGGCGCATCGTGTTCTTGGTTTCTTCGGTCACGATGCGCGGACCCGTCACGTACTCGCCGTATTCAGCATTGTTCGAGATCGAGTAGTTCATGTTGGCGATGCCGCCTTCATAGATCAGGTCGACGATCAGCTTCAGTTCGTGCAGGCATTCGAAATACGCCATTTCCGGCGCATAACCGGCTTCAACCAGGGTTTCGAAACCGGCCTTGATCAGTTCGACCGCGCCGCCGCACAACACGGCTTGCTCACCGAACAGGTCGGTCTCGGTCTCTTCACGGAAGTTGGTTTCGATGATGCCGGCACGACCGCCGCCATTTGCCATCGCATACGACAGCGCGATGTCGCGCGCAAAGCCAGACTTGTCCTGGTACACGGCAACCAGGTGCGGTACGCCGCCACCCTGGGCATAAGTCGAGCGCACGGTGTGGCCCGGCGCCTTGGGCGCAATCATCACGACGTCGAGGTCGGCGCGCGGCACGACTTGGCCATAGTGCACGTTGAAGCCGTGGGCGAAAGCCAGCGTTGCGCCTTCCTTGATGTTTGGCGCCACGTTTTCGTTATAAACCTGGGCGATGTTCTCGTCAGGCAGCAGGATCATCACGACGTCGGCGGACTTGACTGCCTCATTCACGTCAGCCACGTTGAGGCCGGCGTTTTTAGCCTTGTTCCACGAAGCGCCGCCCTGGCGCAGGCCGACCGTGACCTTGCAGCCGGAATCGTTCAGGTTTTGCGCATGCGCATGCCCCTGGGAGCCGTAGCCGATGATGGTGACGTTCTTGCCCTTGATGAGGGACAGGTCGCAATCTTTGTCGTAGAAAACTTTCATGTTCTTTCCTGATGAGTTGTCGTTGTGTTTCGTTGCAGGTCTTGTGCTTGTCGCTTGGCTGCAGGCAGTTTGCGATCTCGCGTTTGGTGTGGCTGGCGTTTCAGACTTTCAGGATGCGTTCGCCGCGTCCGATGCCCGATCCGCCGGTGCGGACTGTCTCAAGTATCGAAGTGCGGTCGAGCGCTTCGATGAAGGCGTCGAGCTTGGATTTATTGCCGGTCAGTTCAATCGTGTAGGTCTTTTCCGTGACGTCGATGATGCGACCGCGGAAAATGTCCGCGGTACGTTTCATCTCTTCACGCTCCTTGCCGACCGCCCTGACCTTGATCAGCATGAGTTCCCGCTCGATATGCGCGCCTTCGGTCAGGTCGACAACCTTGATCACCTCGATCAGGCGATTCAGATGTTTCGTGATCTGTTCGATCACGTCGTCGGAACCGGAAGTCACGATCGTCATCCGCGACAGCGTAGCGTCTTCTGTCGGCGCTACCGTCAACGTTTCGATATTGTAACCGCGGGCCGAAAACAGCCCGACCACGCGCGAGAGTGCGCCTGCTTCGTTTTCCAGCAGCACGGAAATGATATGGCGCATGGTTACAGGTCCTCCGAGCCGAGCAGCATTTCAGTCAGCCCACGTCCTGCCTTGACCATCGGCCACACGTTCTCAGTCTGGTCGGTGATGAAGTTCATGAAGACCAGGCGGTCTTTCATGCCGAAGGCTTCGCGCAGCGCGCCATCGACATCGCCGGGTTTTTCAATTTTCATGCCGACATGGCCAAAGGACTCGGCCAGCATCGTGAAGTCAGGCAGCGAATCCATGTAAGACTCGGAATAGCGCGAACCATAGTCGATCTGCTGCCACTGCCGGACCATGCCCAGGAAGCGGTTGTTCAGCAGGATGATCTTGGGCGTCAGGTGGTACTGCTTGCAAGTCGCGAGTTCCTGGATGCACATCTGCACCGAGGCTTCGCCCGTGACGCAAGCCACTGTGGCGCCCGGATTGGCCATCTGCACGCCCATTGCATACGGCAGGCCCACGCCCATCGTGCCGAGGCCACCGGAATTGATCCAGCGGCGCGGCTTGTCGAAGCCGTAATATTGCGCGGCCCACATCTGGTGCTGGCCGACGTCGGAAGTGATAAAGGCGTCGCCGCCGGTCACATCCCACAGTTTCTGCACCACTGCTTGCGGCTTGATGAGCTCGTTCGACGGTGTGAACTTCAGGCATTCGCGTCCGCGCCATTCACGGATCTGCTTCCACCAGGAAGACAGCGCCTGCTGGTTCGGCCGCGCTTCGGCCGCTTCAAGCTGGGACAGCAATTCCTGCAACACATCCTTGACGTTGCCCACGATCGGAATGTCGACCTTGACGCGCTTGGAGATCGACGACGGGTCGATATCGATATGGATGATCTTGCGCGGATGGGTCGCGAAATGCTTGGGATTGCCAATCACGCGGTCATCGAAGCGCGCGCCGATGGCGATCATCACGTCCGAGTGCTGCATCGCCATGTTGGCTTCGTAAGTGCCGTGCATGCCAGGCATGCCGAGGAATTTCTCACTCGACGAAGGATAGGCGCCCAGGCCCATCAATGTATTCGTGCACGGATAACCGAGCATGTCGACCAGGCGCTTCAATTCTTCCGATGCATTGGCGAGGATCACGCCGCCGCCGGTATAGATCATCGGGCGTTCAGCCGCCAGCAGCAGCTGCACCGCCTTGCGGATCTGGCCCGAATGGCCTTTCTCGACCGGCTTGTAGGAACGCATTTCAAGCGTCTTCGGATAGTCGAAGGCGCAGCGCTGGATCGTGATGTCCTTCGGAATATCGACCAGCACCGGGCCGGGACGGCCGGTGGTGGCGATGTAGAAGGCTTTTTTCATCGTCAGCGCCAGGTCTTTCACATCCTTCACCAGGAAGTTGTGCTTGACGCAAGGACGCGTAATGCCGACGGTATCGCATTCCTGGAATGCGTCCTGCCCGATGGCCGCACTGGGCACCTGGCCGGAGATCACCACCATCGGGATCGAATCCATGTACGCAGTCGCCAAGCCAGTGACGGCATTTGTCACGCCCGGACCGGAAGTCACCAGGGCGACGCCGACCTTGGTCGAACTGCGCGAATAAGCATCCGCTGCATGAATGGCAGCCTGCTCGTGACGTACGAGGATATGCTGGAATTTATCCTGGTTGAAGATGGCGTCGTAGATGTAGAGGACAGCGCCGCCAGGATAGCCAAAGACGTGTTCAACACC
The DNA here is from genome assembly GCA_028292545.1 of Paucimonas sp. Taxonomy (GTDB): domain Bacteria; phylum Pseudomonadota; class Gammaproteobacteria; order Burkholderiales; family Burkholderiaceae_D; genus Lacisediminimonas. Next base: position 852 of record JAQGMC010000110.1, on the reverse strand, counting down.
TTCTTCGGCGAGACAGCGCACGACGATCTCGGCGCCGGTAAGTTCGGAACTCATGCCACTTCCTTTCAAGGTCCATAGGAAATTGATCGGATGCTCTCTCCTTTCGAAACCAGGCCAGTGGCGACGTCGACGGTATCCCTTTTTTGTGCGTTATCGCCAACTCATCCTCGCATCGTTGAATGCGATTCCGATTGGCGCCTCGCGCGACTCGTTCAACCGATTTAATTCGTTCCCGGAACAGGTTCCTCACGCTTGTGGCGTGGGTTAGAGCAAACAGCTTTCAAATGAAGCGCGCCAGAATCGGCACGGCATTATGCGTCGTGCGAAACCAACAAAAAACCCTTCAAGGTGTGAAGGGAACGTTACGGTAATGCGTCGCAACATTTTGGTCAAGTCAAATCGCTCTTTTACCGGCCGCAGGCGTGGCGATTCGCTTTTAAAATCAAGCGCTTTAGTAGGGAAGCTCCCACAGGTTCACGCAATTTTGCTAGGATGCGGACACTTTTTTTCCATCAACCCCGGCACCGGATTGCGAGACCGGGGAGTGAGAAAACCCCCTCTGCGTCACTTTTGATGGCAACTGACAAAGAATTATCCGATTTCCTGGTTGAGGTCGAACGACGTGCGTTCAAGCATGCCGTCTATGCCGTGCGCAAGGACGAGTCGGCGCTCGACATCGTGCAGGACGCGATGATCAAGCTGTCAGAGATATATGGGGACCGACCGGTTTCTGATCTTCCGATGCTGTTCCATCGCATACTGCAGAACACGATCCACGATTATTTCCGGCGTGAGAAAGTGCGTAATACCTGGGTCAGCCTGTTCTCGAGCCTGCGCCCGGACATGGAAGAC
>JAQGMC010000101.1 GCA_028292545.1 Paucimonas sp. | reverse complement strand
GCAAGAAAGGCGTGGAAGTGCTGCTGCTGACGGACCGCGTGGATGAGTGGATGCTGTCCTTCCTGAGCGAATTTGAAGGCAAGGAGCTGGTATCGGTTGCCAAAGGTGACCTTGACCTGGGCAAGCTGGAAGACGAAGCCGAGAAGAAGCAGCATGAGGAAACCGAGGCCCAGTACAAGGATCTGGTTGCGAAGATGAAAACCGCGCTCGGCGATAAAGCCAAGGATGTGCGCGTCACTTTCCGCCTGACCGACTCGCCCGCCTGCCTGGTGGTCGACGAGAATGAATTGTCGGGCAACCTGCTGCGCATGCTGAAAGCGGCGGGCCAGAAAGCGCCGGAAGCCAAACCCATCCTGGAAATCAATCCTGACCATCCGCTGGTGCAGCGGATGCAATACGAGGAAGCGCATTTCGACGACTGGTCCAGCATTCTGTTCGACCAGGCAGCGCTGGCTGAAGGCGGCACGCTGCAAGACCCGGCCGGCTTCGTGAAGCGGCTCAATGAAATGCTGCTGGCGATGGCAAGCAAGTAGCAAGCACGCGCGGGTTGCAAACAATGCACCTGCGGGATGAAAGCCGCGGCACCCTCGGGCGCCGCGGCTTTTTCTTTGCGCGTCCACGGACTGAAGTGGAGCACTGACCATGTCAACCGATTGAATCTTCGCGGCTTGTTCGTTACTAACCCGGCCCAACTTCCGCCAGGGGATACGCCTTGCAACCCGTTCACGCCCGCGAACCGCAGTTCGCCCTGCTCAACCCAAACGATGCACCGAAAGTTAACGACCAGGGCGCTCCCAGGCTGACATTGCGAACCGCTACCGAGGGTTCGCCCGCGCCCACGCCCACGCCCGCAATCGGGGACGGCGGCGAGCCCATGGTCACTACCTTGCATCCCGCCGTCGCCCGGCGTGGTGGCGTGGACGCGGACCCGGCGTGGAACTGGGACCAGCTCGACAAGTCGCTGGACTCGTTTTTTGAGCGCAATGGCAGCGCTGGCTTGCCGCGGCAAAACCAGGTAATGGCAGCAATCATCGCGCGCAAAATTCTTGGCGGTTTCAACCGGCTGCGCTTTTCAGACGAGGGACAGCGCCTGGCGCTGGCGCTTGAACTTGCACGAGTCGTTCCAGACGACGTGCCGGGCTACCTGCTCAACATGGGCTTCGCGCCGGGAGCTGACCTCACGCCCCTGTTCAAGCTCTGTGGGGCAGGCGCCTTGGAAACGCCACACGTGTATCGCGATTTCAAGGCCGACTGGTTTGCCGTGTTCCTCGGCCGGGTGCGCCAGGCACAGGACCGGGACAGTGCCGCAAAGGTCGCGCGCGCAATGGTGCTGCCGCAGTGGGGTTTGACGCTGGCGCAGAAATTCAAGCTCGCCAAACTATGCCTGACGCTGGCGCCGGAAGAATGTGTACAGCAGATACCGCACCTGGGCTTGAGCGATGAGCAAAGGGCCAGCTTGGGCTGTTTGTATTTTGAGGTTCCCGGCAGCGACACAATCCACCTGCAATACCTGGACTTCCCCGATTCACGTTTAACGGGCGCCATTGCTGTCGCCGCCACACAGGCGCACAAGATGCGCGTGGACGAGCTGCGTCGCTACGTCCTGCGCATTGAACCGCCTGCAGCCGCATTCGCAGTCCTGGCACAGGTGCAGATGCGAACCGAACTTCGCGGCACGGATTTTTTTGCAGGCTTGCCCCGGCAAGCCCGGGACCCGGCACCCGCCCCGGCGCACGGTCTGGCACACGATCCGGCACACGACCTGATGCAAGCATGGAACTTACCCCATGCCGCGCCCGGCCTGGCCCGGGGCCTGCATGCCTTTTCGGCCCTGGACGATGCAGACGACCTGCGCGAAGCTTTACGTGCCAGCGACGATATCATCACCGCCTTGCTGGGCGCGGGCATCGACAAGTTCGAACCGGATGTTGAGACTGAAGTCGACGAACTGTGCATTTTGCGCAGTGTCGTGTTCTTCATCCACTTGCACGGCTACGACCAGCCGCAAGACCTTCCGCTGATTGCCAAGCTGGCCGACATGCTGGCCTGGATCACGGCGAGCAACGACGACGCCTTGCGTGTCGACATGTTTAAGGCCGTTTTCTCACTGCCCCGGCCGGTGCTTGAAAATTTCGATCCCTCGCTTTACCCCAAGCACACAGGCTTCGCGGCGCTCCTGCTGTCGGCTGAAAAACTGCCCTTCTTCGAGGCGTTTTTCAAGCCACCTTTTGCCGATAGCCTGAAGAATGTGATGATCCGGGACCGGCTGGTGAGGAACCTGCTCGTGCTGATGGCCGGCGATAGTCCAGCGATGCGGGTCAAGGGCTTGTTGCCAACCCTGTTTCCGGCAAACGACCTCGATCCGGGCGCCGCAAGCGTGAGAACAGCGTCAGACCAGCTTGCCGCGCTGGTGCAAGACAGGAAAGTTATCGAACTCGCGCGTGAACCCTTCCTGCGCGCAAAGGCCGCCGTGCCGCCGGGACTGGAGGCGCAATTTACCCAGGCTCGTTCAGCCGTGAAAGCCGGTGAAAAAGCGCTGCGACGGGCCAAAGACGCCGCCATGAAGGCGAAAAAGGACACGGTCGATGACGTCGTCCACAACACCCTGCAAACTGTGGCGCGCCTGGTCGTGGCATGCGAAGTCGCGCCGCGGCGGCTGGGCAAGCTGGACCAGCAACTTGCCCCCGGCAGTTCGCTGAAGCAGGCGCTGGATGCATTGATCCAATCGATCGTGATCGACAAGCTCGACGTGCCCGCCGCGCAATACGACCGCTTCCAGCTAATGGTTGGGAAATACCGCGACCCGAGCGCCATCCTCACCTACTACAGCCGCATTCGCAGGACGCCGGCGCTGGCGGGCTTGAAAACCTTCATCGCCCTTTGCCTGGCCACACCCGCCGAAGAGGGCTTCCTCGCCGTGCGCTACAACGGGGCGCAGCTGGGGGCATGGCCAGAAAGCATGCAACAGGCATGGAAGCAGGAAACGCGGGTAAAGGTTGCGGAGGGCACTGCCATTTTCACCGGTGACCCGGGGGAATTCTTTGCCATGGCAATGGAAATCCTGGGCAGTTGCCAGCGCGTGGATGGTATTCCCGCGCTGATACGCGCCCTCATTGGCGCGATCATGGATGGGACCCAGAAACTGTTTTGCATAAAGGATGAGCACGAGCGGATCAAAGCGCGAGCCATCGTGCGCCTGATGCATCATGACGGCTCCGCGCGGGGCATGGGGGTCATGCCTCGCAAGCCCATGCTGTTCCTGGAGCGCGCCTACCCGCCGCGAACTGAGCTGCGTCATGCAATACGTGTTCTTGCAGGCAGGCAAGCCGAGTTCATGAAGGCCGGCATAGCCATTGCAGACGACTATATCCCTTCGGGCAGGCGTCATGTCATGGCCCGGATGAATGGCTACCTGGCTTCGGCAGAACTGGCTTATCCCATCTACAGCGACGCGGCCGGCGGCATCACGGAAAAGTCGCTGGTGATCAGGGCGCCTTTTGAAGATTAAGGATGGCGGGGTAATGGCGGGGCGCGACTGACGAGCCGCTAAGGGATGCGGACGGCAGGCAGGTTGCGCCTGCCGCACACTCCCTGGCCTGGCTGCGCTCAACAAGTCGTCGGCGGCTGTTCCTCGCGCCGTGGCGTCGTGTAGTTCACCGTGGTCGCATTGGTTGCGCCACTGTTATCAGTGACCGTCAGCGTCACCGTGTACAGGAAATGGCTGCCAATCACGCGCAGCACCTGTGAAGGATCGGTTGAAGTCGCCTCCCCCGTCGGGAAGCCGGGGCCGGTTGCCCAATTCCAGTGGTAGCTGACCACCTGGCCGTCAGGGTCGGTCGATTGGGCGCCGCTGAAAGTGGCATCCCATGCGGGCTGGCAATTCCCCGGCGACAAGGCGGTCCAACCCACGAACGTGGCACTGGTCGCTGTTGTAATCACCGCAACCGGCGGGCTGTTCGGCACGGGCGATATAACAGCGATTTCAGCCAGCAGTACCTGTTTCTCCGCGTCGGACAGCGACTTGAGCGCCGGCAGTGAATTAATCAGCTCCAGCCGCTGGGCTGCATCGAGTGTCGCAAGCTGGCTGGCGAGCCGGGCCTTTTGCGCGGCCGGCAACTGGTCCCATGCCGCCAGCGCATTCAGGCGCATCTGGTCAGCCTGGCGTGCTGCTTCATCTTGCCCGGCGGTGGCGCGGCCGTACGGGGAAGCGTTGGAAAAAGACGCGTTGGCGTCGGATTGGGCTGCGCACAGGGTGGGCACAAGCGCGCCGGCCAGCAACAGGGCTGACAGGCGGGACAGGTAGCGTTCCATGGTTTTCTCCTCGTCATGGATGAACTGACTTCCAGCATGGGCGCTGAAATGGAGAACCGCTTGCGCATGCTCAAATCCACCGGAGCCGACGGCTGCTTCGGCAGATGGACAGATGTGCTGATGGGCTTATGGGCTGACACCGGCTGGGCCGGTGTCTCGTTTCTTGACCGGCTTAAGAGCGCCAGGTCTTACGTCCGGACAGCGCCCGCGCCACGCCGGTTGCGGCCAGCGCCAGGCCGAAGGCTCCGTAAAACAAAGCCATCGCCGGCGTCGACAGATGCCGCTCTATCCCGGGCTGCAAGCGCTTGGGCGTGAGCTTGTAATCGATGAAGCAAGCCAGGCCGGCCACCAGCAATCCGCCCCCCAACGCTTGCGCCAGCTTGCCCTCGCTTGCGCGGTCACCGAAGAATTTCTCGAACACCGCCGACCACAGCATGGACGACACATGGTGTATGCCATAGCCTAGGCCGGTATGCGCCCAGTCCAACCGTTTTTCAGCAAAGGCGGGCTCGCCCCAGACCCAGTGGCTGATGTCATTTGTTCCGCGCCAGGGGTTGCGGGATTCTCGCTGGCTCAGCGCAATGAGCGCCGCTGTAGACAGCGCCGAAGCAACGGCGCCAGAAACAGTGCTGTCGCGCAAGGCAGTGGACCAGTCTTTCATTGCAAACTCCCTCTTGGTTACTATGCGTGTGTGATAAGCATAACTGCCATTGGTTCTGTCCCACAAGTAAGAGGTCTTTGATGCGTGTCCTGTTGACGGGTGCGACGGGTTTTATCGGGCGCCACTTGCTGGCAGCCTTGCGCGCGCGGGGCCATGAATGCGTGTGCGCGCTACGCGACCCGCAGCGGCTCGGCGAGGTTGGCGTCGCAACAGTGGCGGCCGACTTCACGCGCGACCATGATGCAGCCGACTGGCTGCCACGGCTGGCGGGCGTGGATGCGGTCATCAATGCAGTGGGCATCATCCGCGAACACGGTGCGCAGACTTTTGATGCAATCCATCATCGCGCGCCGGTGGCCTTGTTCGCGGCCTGCGTGCAGGCTGGCGTGGGCCGCGTGATCCAGGTATCGGCGCTTGGCGCGGATAAACACGCAACGAGCCGCTACCATCTTTCCAAAAAGCAGGCTGACGATTTTATCGCTGCGCAGCCGCTGTCGCATGCCATCGTCCAGCCCTCGATTGTCTATGGCGCCGACGGCGCCAGCGCCGCCTTGTTCACCCGGCTGGCCACGCTGCCGCTGCTCTGGCTGCCCGGCGGCGGTCGCCAGCAATTGCAACCGGTGCATGTGGATGACGTAGTGCAAGCCGTGTTGCGCTTGCTGGAAACGGATCTCGTTCCCGCGCTGGATGGGCGACTGGCGGTGGTCGGTCCGCAAGCCATGTCGCTGAAGGAATTCCTGCTCACACTTGCACGCTGCCTGCAGGCCCACAAGCCGCTGACCCTGCCGCTGCCGATGTGGCTGGCCCGCCTCTGCGCGCGCCTCGCGGCAAAGGTGCCCGGCAGCCTGCTCGACAGTGAAACCCTGGCCATGCTTGAGCGCGGCAATGTTGCCGATCCGGGTCCGGTCACGCGCTTGCTTGGCCACTCGCCGCGCCCCGTCACGCAATTCATTGCGCCGGCCGAGCGCGAGCCCGTGCGCACACGCGCGCTGCTTAGCTGGTTGCTGCCGCTGCTGCGCATCAGCCTGGCGCTGGTGTGGATCGTGACTGGCATCGTGTCGCTCGGCCTGTACCCGCTGCAAGACAGTTACGACCTGCTGCAACGCACGGGCATTCCAGCCAGCTTGCAGCCTTTGATGCTGTTCGGCGCGGCCGCGCTGGACCTGGCCATCGGCATTGGCATCCTGGTCCTGAAGCGCCGCCGCTGGCTATGGCTGTTGCAACTGGCGCTGATCCTGTTCTATACCGTCGTCATCAGCATCAGGCTGCCGGAATTCTGGCTGCACCCGTATGGCCCCCTGCTGAAGAACCTGCCGATGCTGGCGGCGATTTTGCTGTTGATGGAAATGGAGAACGACTGATGGAATACCTGCTGGTCAAATGGCTGCATATCCTGTCTTCCACGCTACTGTTCGGCACCGGGCTCGGGTCGGCCTTTTACATGCTGTTCGTATCGCTCACGCGCGATGTGCGCGCCACTGCCGTCGTCGTGCGCAATGTGGTGCTGGCCGACTGGCTGTTCACTACGCCGACCATCATCATCCAGCCGCTCACAGGGCTTTACATGATGCACCTGGCGCAAATACCGCTCACCAGCAAGTGGATCATGTGGTCTTTCGCGCTGTATTTCCTGGCGGGCGCCTGCTGGCTGCCGGTGGTGTGGATACAGATCAAGATGCGTAACCTGGCCGAGGCTGCGGTGCAGGCCGGACAGCCGCTGCCGCAGCAGTACTGGCACTACCTGAAAATCTGGGTGCTGCTGGGCATTCCAGCTTTCTTTGGGCTGGTGATCGTGTTCTGGCTGATGGTCGCCAAGCCGGCATGACCGCAGCAGGGTAACGCAGCGCAGGAACACAGCGCGCTTGAACGCCGCAACCACAGCCAGGACTTTTCCGGAAGCTTGTTGAACCTGGGTCAAGCCCGGCGCGGCGGCTGGTCTTGAATCCGTGCAGGCCAAGGTCTACAACAAATGACCCTCACCACAAAAGGAGAGCGTCATGTCACGCCGTTACGTCGATTGCCGGGAAATGCCGAGCGAATCGAATTGCACCGTCGCCATTGCAGCCGACACGGATGAGGAATTGATCGAGGTCGCCGTGCAGCATGCGGTGTCGGTCCATGGCCACCAGGACACACCGGAATTCCGCTCGCAGCTGCGCCAGGCGATACACAGCGGCACCCCGCCGCTTGAGCGCAAACCGACACCAGCCTGAGCGCCGCGCCGCAGGCTGACTGCAGCGGCAGCGCGCCTTGCTTGCCCAGCGCCCCTGGACCCTGGCCCTGCTGCTTGCCATGCTGGCCGGGCTGGCGCTGCTGGGCGCGCGCTGGTGGCTGGGCCCGCCAACGCCAGTGTTTGCGGCAACCAGGACCGACCTCGTGCAAACAGTCGTTGCCAGCGGTCGTGTCGAAACGCCCTTGCGAGTCGAGATTGGCAGCCAGGTGACTGGCACCGTGGCAGGCGTGCCGGTCGCGCGCGGCCAGGCAGTGCGCCAGGGACAATTGCTGGTGCTGCTGGAAAGCAGCGAGCAGGAAGCCGCACTGGCGCAGGCAAAAGCCGGCGTGGCACAAGCCCGGGCCCGGCTGGCGCAACTGGACCAGTTTGGCTTGCCGGCTGCACGGCGCAGCCTGCAGCAAGCGGAAATCAACCTGCGCACCCTTCGCCGCCAGTACCAACGTACGCACGAATTGCGCGCGCGCAATTTCGTCGGCCAGGCGGCGCTGGATGAGGCGCGGCGCAACCTCCAGCTGGCGCAAAGCCAGCGTGAAACCGCGCGCCTGCAAGTGCAAAACAATGGCGCCGCCGGGGCCGAGCGCGCGCTGGCGCTGGCGGCACTGGAACAGGCGCGCGCCGCGCTTGCCGCAGCCGACGCGCGCCTGGCCCAGACCGACATCGTGGCGCCCCAGGATGGCGTGCTGATAGCACGCAATGTCGAGCGCGGCGACGTGGTCCAGCCGGGCAAGGTATTGATGGTGCTGTCGCCCGCCGGTCCGGTGCAGGTGGTGCTGCCGGTGGATGAGCGCAACCTGGCGCTGCTGCGCATTGGCCAGCAGGCGCTGGTGTCGGCCGATGCCTATCCCAGCCAGCGCATGCCGGCTTGCATTGCCTATATCAATCCCGGCGTGGATGCGCTGCGCGGCTCGGTTGAAGTGCGCCTGGATGTGCCGACGCCGCCGGCCTGGCTGCGCCAGGACATGACGGTATCCGTGGATATTGAAGTCGCGCGCCGCGCGCAGGCGTTGAGCGTGCCGGCCGAGACCATTCGTGGCGCCGCCGACAGCCAGCCGTGGGTGATGAAAGTGCAAAACCGGCGCGCCCGCCCCCAGCCCGTCACCCTCGGCTTGCGCGGCACGGGCCGCACCGAAGTGCTGCATGGATTGGCAGAGGGCGAGCAAGTGCTGCCCTCCACTGCCACGGTCGCAGTCGGCCAGCGCATTCGGGCGCAGCTGCAAGCCTTTCGTGGCGACGGCCCGCCATGAACCCGCTGCTGCCTTTCGAATGGATCGCAGCCTTGCGCTTCCTGCGTGAAGGCCGGCTGCAATCGGTGTTCATCGTGATGGGCGCCGCGGTCGGCGTGGCGGTCATTGTTTTCATGTCGGCTTTGCTGGAAGGCTTGCAATCGAACCTGTTTGCGCGGGTCATGTCGTCGCAGGCGCATATCGTGCTGGAGCGGCCACGGGAAGCCGCGCGCGCCTTGCGCCAGGCGCAGCCGGGAGAGGCCGTGTCGGTCCGCCGCCAGACACCGCCGCAACGATTGCTGTCGATCGACCAATGGCGCAAGGTGCGCGATGAAATGGCGCTGCGGGGCGATGTGCTGGCCGTGTCGCCAACGCTGGTCGCCCCGGCCTTCGTCAACCGCGGCCAAGCCAGCCAGGCCGTGGTGATGACTGGCATCGAGCCGGAGCATTATGTGCGCATCATTCCACTGCCCGCCAAGACCCGCGCCGGCACCTGGCGCCTGACCAATGCCGACATCATGATCGGCATGGAACTGGCGCGCGACCTCGGGGTGCAAGTCGGCGACAAGCTGCGGGTGGTGTCCGCCACGGGCAGCGACCGCATACTCAATATCGCCGGCCTGTTCGACCTGGGCGCGCGCAACGTCAACCAGCGCAATGTGTTTGTGCTGCTGTCTACGGCGCAAAACCTGGCCGGCCTTCCGGGCGGCGCCACCGGCATCGACCTGACGGTGCACGAACCCTTCCAGGCTGAAGTGATTGCGCGTGCCATCGGCCAGCAATCCGGACTGGAATCGACCAGCTGGATTGAAAGCAATCATGAATTCTTCCTGGCGCTGCGCTCGCAACGCTACAGCGCCAACATGATCCGGCTCTTCGTCGGCCTGTCGGTGGCGGCCGGCATCGCCAGCGTGCTGGTGGTGTCGGTGGTGCAGCGTGCGCGCGAAATCGGCATCCTGCGCGCCATGGGTGGCACGCGCGGCCAGTTGATGCGGGTGTTCCTGATACAAGGCGCCGTGGTTGGCTTGCTGGGCTCACTCATCGGCAGCGCAATTGCCACTGGCCTCTTGGCAGTGTGGCGCCTGGTGGCGCGCAATCCGGATGGCACGCCGCTGTTCGTGATTACGATACCGCTGCGGCTTTACGTGCTGTCGGCGCTGCTGGCGATTGTGGTCGGCTTGCTGGCAGCCACCACGCCAGCCTTGCGCGCGGCGCGCATGCTGCCAGTGGAAGCGATCCGTGGCTGAGCCGCTGTTGCGGCTGGAGGGCGTGCGCAAATCCTATGGCGTGGGCACGCCGGCCGAGACTGAAGTCTTGCATGGCGTGAACTTGCAGCTCGAAGCCGGCGCCTTCATTGCACTGATGGGCCCGTCCGGATCGGGCAAGAGTACGCTGCTCAATATCATCGGCTTGCTCGACCGCGCCAGCCGCGGCAAGCTTTTCCTGCAGGGACGCGATACCGGGCAATTGGACGATGCCGAACTGACCCGCCTGCGCGGGCACAGCATCGGCTTCGTCTTCCAGTATCACCACCTGATTTCAGCTTTCACTGCGCTGGAAAACGTGATGATGCCAATGCTGCTCGACCGTGGCCGCGCCAATGCGGCGATGCGCGCGCGGGCCCTCGACTTGCTGGACAAGGTGGGACTGGCGCAATGGGCCGGGAACCGGGCTTTCCACCTGTCCGGCGGCCAGCAACAGCGGGTGGCGATTGCGCGTGCGCTGGCACAGTCGCCGCCGCTGGTGCTGGCCGATGAACCGACCGGCAACCTCGACAGCCATGCGGCGGACGACGTGTTCCGCCTGATGCGCAACGTCAGCCGCGAAAGCGACACTGCATTCCTGCTGGTCACGCACAGCCTGGAACTGGCGCGGCGCTGCGATTCGATCGTGACGCTGGTAGATGGCAGGATATCCAGGCCGGCCTGAACAGCGGCATGCCGCTTGCCCTGCTTAGTCCAGCGCGGCTCTCGGCGCCGTAGCCTGGTGGCGGATATCCTTGCCCTCCGCCACGTAGATGACGTACTCGGCAATATTCTTTGCATGGTCGCCGATGCGCTCGATCGCCTTGGCGACCCAGAGCGTGTCGAGCGTGACCGAGATCGTGCGCGGATCCTCCATCATGAACGTGATGCCGTTGCGCAGGATGGATCGCAATTCATGGTCGATCACTTCATCCTGGGAAATCAGCCCGCGTGCCTGCACGCCGTCCAGCCGCGCAAAGGCATCCAGCGCATCATGCAGCTGGGCCCCGGCATGGCCGGCAATGGCGCGCACCATTTCATATTGATTCATCGCCGGGAAGCCACGCTCGCTGATGCTGCGCGCCATGCGCGCAATCTTGGCCGCTTCATCGCCTATGCGTTCAAGGTCAGTGATGACCTTGATGGTCGCCATCACCAGGCGCAGGTCGACCGCCGCCGGCTGGCGCTTCACGATCAGGTGGCTGCAATTGTCGTCGAGCTCGATCTCGATCCGGTTCACTGCTTCATCGGCGGCAATCACAGCGTCGGCGCGCTTGCTGTCGCCGTTGCGAAAGCATTCCATCGCATCGCGGAACTGGCTTTCGACCAGGCCGCCCATGGTGAAGACCTTGGAGCGGATTGCTTCCAGGTCCAGGTCGTATTGTCGGGATGAATGTTCCGAGGGCATGAAAATGGCTCCAGTCAGCCGAAGCGGCCAGTGATGTAATCCTGCGTCTCCTTGCGGGACGGGTTCAGGAAAATGATGTCGGTTTCGCCAAACTCGACCAGTTCGCCCAGGTACATGTAAGCGGTGTAATCGGAACAGCGCGCCGCCTGCTGCATGTTGTGGGTAACGATGGCGATCGTGTAATCCTGCTTGAGCTCGGCAATCAATTCCTCGATGCGGGTGGTTGAAATGGGGTCCAGCGCGGAAGTCGGTTCATCCAGCAGCAACACATCCGGCTTGACCGCCACGCCGCGCGCAATGCACAGCCGCTGCTGCTGGCCACCAGACAGCGACAGGCCGCTCTGGTTGAGCTTGTCCTTGACCTCGCCCCATAGCGCCGCTTTTTTCAGCGCCCATTCAACCCGCTCATCCATCTCGCCGCGCGCCAGCTTTTCATACAGCCGTACGCCAAAGGCGATGTTGTCATAGACCGACATCGGGAAAGGCGTGGGCTTCTGGAACACCATGCCTATCTTGGCGCGCAACATGTTCACATCCTGGTCGTGGTCGAGAATATTGCGGCCGCGATAGATGATGTCGCCGGTCGCGCGCTGGCCGGGATACAGGTCGTACATCCGGTTCAGCGTGCGCAGCAGCGTCGATTTGCCGCAGCCCGAAGGGCCGATGAAGGCGGTAACCTTCTTCTCGAAAATATCGAGGTTGATGTTCTTCAGTCCCTGGAACTTGCCGTACCAGAAATCGAGCCCGGAAATAGCCAGGGTTTTTTGCAGGCCAGCCACGGCTACGGCCGGCTCGGTCGTTGCGGTAATTTGAGTTTGCATTCGGGTCAGCCTTGCCGGGTTTGTTTGATCAAGGTGCGCGACAGGATGTTCAGGCCGAGCACACTGAAAGTAATGAGCAGCGCCCCGCCCCAGGCCAGCGAGCGCCAATTCTCATAAGGACTCATCGCGAACTGGTAGATCACCACAGGCAGGTTGGCCATAGGCGCATTCATGTTGGCGCTGAAGAACTGGTTGTTGAGCGCGGTGAATAGCAAGGGTGCGGTTTCACCCGCTATACGCGCCACGGCCAGCAGCACGCCGGTGACGACGCCGGCCCTGACTGCGCGCAGCCGCACCAGGATCGCAACCTTCCAGCGCGGTGCGCCGAGCGCAAATGCGGCTTCACGCAGGCTTGCAGGAACCAGCTTCAGCATGTTGTCGGTGGTGCGCACGATCACAGGCACGGCGATCAGCGAAATTGCGAGGCTGCCGGCCCAGCCAGAGAAATGCTTGATGTTGGCGACATAGATTGCATACACGAACAGGCCGATCACGATCGACGGCGCTGACAGCATGATGTCGGTGACGAAACGGGTGACCTGGCCCAACACGCTCCGGTCGCCATACTCGGCGAGGTAGATGCCAGCCAGGATGCCGATCGGCGTGCTGACCAGGGTGGCGACGCCGACCATCAGCAGGCTGCCCACGATGGCATTGAGCAAGCCGCCGCCTTCGCTCCCGGGCGCTGGCGTCGTCTGGGAAAACAGGGCCAGGCTGAGCGAGCCGAAGCCCTTGGCCAGCAACACGAACAGGATCGAAGCCAGGAAGGCGATGCCGACCGCCATGGCCAGCACGCACAGCGCAATGCCAACCCGGTGCAAGGCCAGCCGGCGCCGGTAGACCGGATTGCGCTGTTGCGCGGCCTGCTGGTCGACAGATGTGGCAGCACTCATGCCGACGCTCCTTCGCGCCGCTTCAAGCCAGCCAGCATCAGCTTGGCGGCAGACAGCACGATGAAAGTAATGACGAACAGGATCAGGCCCAGCGCAAAAAGCGATGACTGGTGCAGCACCGATTCCGCTTCTGCAAATTCATTGGCCAGCGTCGATGCAATGCTGTTGCCCGGCGCGAACAGGGACCACGACAGGTTGTGCGCATTGCCGATGACGAAGGTAACGGCCATGGTTTCGCCCAGGGCCCGGCCCAGTCCCAGCATCACGCCGCCGACCACGCCGGTCCTGGTATAGGGCAGCACGATCTTGCGCACCACTTCCCAGCGCGTGCAACCCAAGCCATATGCGGATTCCTTGATCACTTGCGGCACGACTTCAAATACGTCACGCATCACGGAAGAGATGAAGGGAATGATCATCACAGCCAGGATCAGCGCCGCGGTCAGGATGCCGATGCCCATCATGGGTCCGGAAAACAATTTGCCGACCACGGGCAATTGGCCCAGCGTGGCGGCCAGGAAAGGTTGCACCACCTCGGCAAAGAAAGGCGCGAATACGAACAAGCCCCACATGCCGTAGATGATGCTCGGCACGCCAGCCAGCAATTCGACGGCCGTGCCCATCGGGCGCCGCAGCCACGGCGGACAGATTTCAGTGAGGAAGACGGCAATGCCGAAGCTGATCGGGAAGGCCACGGCCAGCGCCAGCAGCGAAGTCACCAGCGTGCCGACGATGGCGATCAGGGCGCCGTATTTATCGTTGACCGGATCCCATTCGACATTGAACACGAAGCCCGGGCCAAACTCACGCCAGGCCGGCAGCGAGCCAATGACCAGCGACACGATGATCCCGGCCAGCACCAGCAGCACGGACAGCGCAAAAAAAAGCGTCACCTTATGAAACAGGAAGTCTTGGCGGCGCTGGCTGCGCATGGCCGCCGCCATCGCACGTTCGGCGTTTGCCTGCTCCGAGACGATGGCTTGCGGCACGGGTCCGCCCGGCGTGGGCAAGGCCGGCCCACCGGAGGCGCCGGGTGCCCGCGGCGCGGTAGAAGAATAAGGAGCGCTCATTCTGCTGTTTGGAATAGTGGAGACGGGCCGCCTGCGTGGCCCGTCCACTGATGCTGGATTGGCCGGGGCTGCATTCAGTTCAAGGCCTTGCCGCTGCTGTCTTTGACCTGCGCCTTCCAGGCCGTTTGCACCACCTGCACCACGGCGGCGGGCATCGGCACATATTCCAGTTCAGTCGCCATGGCGCCGCCATTCTTGTAGGCCCAATCGAAGAATTTCAGCACCTCGCGCCCTTTGGCGGCATCGGCCTGGGTCTTGTGCATCAGGATGAAAGAGGCGCCCGTGATGGGCCAGCTTTGCTTGC
>JAQGMC010000070.1 GCA_028292545.1 Paucimonas sp. | reverse complement strand
GGCAAGCCAGCCGACAGATCGTTGTTGAGCAGGATGGTGCAGGGATCGAAATTCTTCAGGCCGACGCGGCGGCCATTGGATTGGCGCTCCAGCGGTTCGAGCGTGATGATGGAACCGTCCGGCAGTTCGACCGGCGTCGGTTCGCGTACTTCATCGGACAGGGAGCCGAGTCGCACATTCAAGCCGGTCTGGCGGAAGATCTGCATCAGGCGCGCGACGTTTTGCAGGTAGAACGTGTTTCGGGTGTGGCGCTCGGGTATCAGCAGCAGGTTCTTGGCATCGGGACAGTATTTCTCGATTGCCGCCATCGCGGCTTGCACTGCCAACGGCAGCATTTCCGGCGACAGGTTGTTGAATCCACCCGGAAACAAGTTGGTATCGACGGGCGCCAGCTTGAAACCGGCATTGCGCAAATCGACGCTGCAGTAGAACGGGGGCGTATGTTCCTGCCACTCGAGCCGGAACCAGCGTTCGATGGCTGGTGTAGCCGTGAGGATTTTCTTTTCGAGGTCGAGCAGGGGGCCGTTCAAGGCCGTGACCAGGTGCGGAACCATAAGGAGCTTTCTAGACGGGACGGCAAGATTCTATCGGGAATCCCGGCAGGCTGCGCCAGGCGGCCCTGGCTGCGTACCGGAACGGATAGCAGACGTGGGGACGGGAGGCGATTTTTAAAGTGCCGCCTGGCAGGTGGCATGCCACCGGCCAAAAAAAACGCCTCCGGGCGGAGGCGCTTCGAAACCCCTGAAGGGGAACTACCGGAGGAGACTACCTAAATACCCTGCTTGCAACGGCAACCAGGCCGCACCCGGACGACTCGACTCGCCCCGGCGCGGTGACGCAAATTACATGTGGTAAGCCGACTCACCATGGCTGGTGATGTCCAGGCCTTCGCGTTCCTGGTCTTCCGGTACGCGCAGGCCAACTACCATGTCCACCAGCTTGAAGGCGATGAAGGCCACCACACCGGAGACGACCACGGTCGTTGCCACTGCGGTGAACTGGATCCAGACCTGGCTTGCAATCGAATAGTCGGGCGACACTTTGTTGGCGACATAATCATAGATGCCGCTGCCGCCCAGGGAAGGCGAGGCAAACACGCCGGTCAGCAGCGCGCCGAGTGCGCCGCCCACGCCGTGCACGCCGAACACATCCAGCGAGTCATCCGCGCCCAGCATGCGCTTGAGGCCATTCACGCCCCACAGGCAGACGATACCAGCCAGCAGGCCGATCACCAGGCCACCCATCACGCCGACGAAACCGGCAGCAGGGGTGATGGCAACCAGGCCGGCCACGGCGCCCGAAGCAGCACCGAGCATCGAGGGCTTGCCCTTGGCCATCCACTCGCCGAAGGTCCAGGCCAGCGAAGCCGCAGCCGTTGCCAGCAGCGTGTTGATGAAGGCCAGCGCAGCGGTACCGTTGGCTTCCAACGCCGAGCCAGCGTTGAAACCGAACCAGCCCACCCACAGCAGCGACGCGCCGATCATGGTCATCGTCAGCGAGTGCGGCGCCATCGATTCGCGGCCATAACCAACCCGCTTGCCAACAACATAGGCGCCAACCAGGCCAGCCACGGCAGCATTGATATGCACGACCGTGCCGCCGGCGAAGTCGAGCGCGCCTTTCTGGAACAGCCAGCCGGCGGCTGCGGTTGCCTTTTCCGCAGCGGCTGCATCGGTGAAGGCATCCGGACCCGGCCAGAACCAGACCATGTGGGCAATCGGCAGGTAGGAGAACGTGAACCAGAGCACGACGAACATCAGCACGGCCGAGAATTTCACTCGCTCCGCGAAAGCACCGACGATCAGCGCGCAAGTGATGGCTGCGAACGAAGCCTGGAAGGCGACGAAAGCGAACTCGGGAATCACGATGCCCTTGCTGAAGGTCGCGGCATTGGTGTCGCCGGTTATGCCCTTCAGGAACAGCCGGTCAAATGAGCCGATGAAGCTGCCGCCTTCGGTGAACGCCAGCGAGTAGCCATACACGCACCACAGCACCACGATCATCGAAAACACCATGAACACCTGCATCAGGATCGACAGCATGTTCTTGGAACGGACCAGGCCGCCGTAGAACAGTGCCAGGCCGGGGATCGACATCATGATCACCAGCATCGTGGCCGTCATCAGCCAGGCGGTATCGCCCTTGTTGGGGACCGGTACCGGCGCTGCCGCGGCCGGCGCCACAGCTGCTGCAGCCGGCGCCGAAGCGGCCGGTGCTGCCGCAACCGGTGCTGCGGCCGGGGCCGATGCGGCAGCTGCAGCCGGGGCTGACGCCACTGGGGCCGATGCTGCGGGAGCCGAGGCGGGTGCATCCGCAGCGGCAGACAAACCGGAGAAACCGACGGCCAGCGCCAGGGCGCCGGCAGCCAGCATGCTTGATAGTTTGATAGTCATAGGTTCCTCAGTCAGAGTGCGTCTTTGCCAGTCTCGCCGGTGCGGATACGCACCACTTGCTCGAGGTTGTAGACGAAAATCTTGCCGTCACCAATCTTGCCGGTGCGGGCCGACGTTTCGATCGCTTCGATGGCGCGCTCAACGATGTCTTCGTCGACCGCGGCTTCGATCTTGGTCTTGGGCAGGAAATCGACCACGTACTCTGCGCCGCGATAAAGCTCGGTGTGGCCTTTCTGGCGCCCGAAACCCTTCACTTCGGTAACGGTAATGCCCTGCACGCCAATGGCGGACAGCGCTTCCCGCACTTCGTCGAGCTTGAACGGCTTGATGATTGCAGTCAGGAGTTTCATGTGAACCTCGTCAAGTGATCCAGCTGAATCAGAAGGTTTTGGCGGCCGACAGCACGACGGTCGGACGGCCAATATTTTTGGTCGAGGTGCCGGCCGGTACGTTGGCAATCGTGTACTGGGCTGCATTGGCGTTGGTGCCAACCAGGGCCAGGCCCGCAGTCGCCACGCCGTAATCCTTGGCCACGCCGAGCTTGTAGTCGGTATAGCTGGCGGCGCCGTAGTTCTTCACGGTCTGGCGGCCAATGTGGGCAGTCAGCGTGGTCTTTTCAGCGATTTCCCAGTTGCCGGTCAGGTCGAGGTAGCCCGAACCCTTGGAATTGCCATTTGCGGGAAGCGAAAACAGTGCAGCCGAATTGCCTGCGTTGAGGCCGAAGAAATCGGTGATGGCGTAGCTGTACTTTGCGGTCAGCCACTTGTAGGTGCCGCCGAAGTAGACTTCCAGGTTGTTGTACTTGCTGCGCGTGACGGGGGTTTCGGCGCCCGGATAGTAGTAATACAGCAGGCCGATGTCGGCTTGCACATCTTTGGCCAGGTCAAACTTGTAGCCGCCGTAGAAGTCCATCTCAATGCCGGCGCCGTTCTGGAACAGGTTGCCGCTGACATTGGAGTTCCAGTTGCCGAGGTAAAGGCCGCTGCTGTGGCTGTAGTCAAACCCGCCTTGCACCGCCGGCAGGCGGAAAGTCTGGGAAATGCCGCGGAAGCGATAGTCGGTTGCAATCGTCAGGTTGCCCGTAACAGTGTGCGGTGAAGCGGGTGCGGCGGCCGCTGCAGGAGCGGCGGTCTGGGCTGAGACCGAACCCGCGTAAGCCGCGAATACGGCAGCGAAGAGCATTGTTTTTTTCATGTCATTTCCCTTGAATTGGCAGTCTTGTTTAACGCAAACCAGGAACACAATTTCTGTGAGCACCGGCAACATTTAGCAGGGAATGTGCCAGCCTCCGGGAAGGCTTTCCGCTATGATTCACCGCGCCGCTTACCCGGAACGTGCATCAATGCGATGCGGCTGTCAGCCGAACGCACCCGGAACGAGCAAGCAGCATCCACTTGCACCACTTCGGCGCTTTCGCGTCCATAAAGACCCAACATGGCCAAATCAAATTTTTTCCAAGACGTCCAGGAGCGCCTCAACCACGCGCTGGAAAATTCCCCCGCCCGCGACTTCGAAAAGAATGTGAAGGCAATGCTGACCCAGGGGCTGTCGCGGCTCGACGTGGTGACGCGGGAGGAATTCGATATCCAGGCCCAGGTGCTGGCAAAGACCCGGGCGCGGCTTGAACTGCTCGAAGCGCGGGTGACCGAGCTTGAAGCGCTGATGAAGCAAAACCCCTGAGCCGGGCTCGCCCTGCGGCCGGCATGTGGGGCGGTGTAACCGCTTTAGCGTCAGGTGCGCGGGCGGGTGTTTTCCAGCCAGGTTTTCAGCTGGGCAAAGCGCAAGCCATAGCGCGCGAAGTTGTATTCAGTGAGTTGCGCAAGTTCGCGTTCGAGCATGCGCCGGAACGGCTCGATTTCCTCGGCAGCCAATGCCAGTTCGTCGATGGCCTGCGTCGTGGTCTTGTGTTCGGCGACGACGGTGCAGATTGCCTGGCTGAGCGCAGCGCGCAGCCGCATCCGGAACGGATCGGGCTCCTGCATCGATTGCTTCACCGCCCGATAAGTCTTCACCGAGCGCTCGTAAGCCCACTCGAACAGGTCCCGCGCCACGCTCATGTCGGCCCTTTCGTACAGCGCCATCAATGCACCAAAATAGTCTTGTTCAGAGACGTCAGTGAATGACAGTGGCGCATAGTTCGCCCGCGTCAGCGGCAGGTTGCATGAAATGCGGGCCGTCGCCATCTTCAAAGGGCTGCAGGTAAGGCAACTGGGTGAACAGGAAAAACGCGGCCTCGAGCGGATCGCGGGTGGCCTGCGCTGCGCTGCAGACTTGCTTGTACAAAGTCCGCAGCGCCAGCGGCGATTGCAGCGGAATATAGACTGAACCCTCGATGTGAACGATGCGCTCGCGGATGCGGCCCAGCACATCTGCGTTCGGCATCAAGCCATCCATCAGCAAGGACTGGATGTTGGCAATGACGAGTTCGTAAGGCTCCTCGTGCGGTGCAATCTCAGCCAGGAATTCGATCGCGTTCTTGTGGTTGAGGATCATGACTGCATCGAGGCGGCTCCTGCCCTCGGCTTGCTGGCCTGCCTCGATCAGTTGTTTGGTTTCAAGGCGGCTGTACTTGTTGCCTTCGAGTTTGGAACTGGACCATGACAGGTCGATCAACAACTGGCCCAGTATGTCGCGCACGTAGGTGCCGGCCGGGCGTTCGCCCGTAGCCTGCCCCAGCGCCCGGAGCTTGTCCCGCAATCCGGCGGGCAGCAAAAAAGTCTGGTTCGGCTGGTAGTTCTCCACCAGGCCGGCGTTGTAACTAACCGGCGTGCGCAGCGCTTTTGGCTGCCGCACGTATTGCAGCAAGTCGCGCGAGGCATCCGACCATGGCGGCGATACGATCAGGGGTTCGGGTCCGGGTTCCCTCGCGGTCAAGTACCGTGCCGCATCGGATGCGGGATCCTGCCGCAGCCGGTATTGCCGCGCCGGCCCCTGGCCCTGGGCTTCGAGCAGGCCGAGCCGGATCGCGTCGGCCAGCCTGCGAACGATGGTCGGGCGCGCCGCCGCCAGATGCGGCGTGATGTGTCGCATTGCCAACCACTCATCCGAAAGGAGGTGGAAAACACTGAGCAGCTGGTCGACGGAGAGCGAGGTTGGGCGAGCCATGGCGGAGTTTCGTTATGATTCAATGTGATTTGATTTGAATCATAATGAAACTTGCTTCGTTTCACAACCCCACTGGGGGCGTGTCGCTCGCGTTCGGCCCAGTTTCGTTCCTTGATGTCGGATACGACCTCAAGCTTGCTTGTCCAGTGACCGGCGTCGACGGCTTGAGTCCAAATAGACGTACGCGTCGAGCAAGAAAACTTGACCGGTTGGCGGCTCCTACAATCGGCACGCAGCGCAGGCGCAGGCATTCCGGCTAACACTCCTATGGCCCCTTCCCGGCCGGGCAGATCATTCGCAGCTCCGACCTGAAGCTGACCGACATGACCCTCGCTGTCCTCAAAAGCCGTGGCCTGGCCGGCATGCGCGCGCCGCCTGTGACGGTGGAAGTGCACCTCGCTAATGGCCTGCCCCAATTCACCATCGTTGGCTTGCCTGAGGCCGAGGTCAAGGAAGCGCGCGACCGGGTCAGGGCGGCGCTGCAGAACGGTGGCTTTGAATTCCCGAACCGGCGCATCACGGTCAACCTGGCGCCGGCAGACCTGCCAAAAGAGTCAGGCCGCTTCGACCTGCCGATTGCGCTGGGCATCCTGATGGCATCCGAACAGGTGCCATCAGGTGAGCTGCCACGTTATGAATTTGCCGGCGAACTGTCGCTGTCCGGTGAGCTGCGGCCGATACGCGGCGCGCTGGCGATGACTTATGCGATGCGACGTGAAGGCGCGGAAACCGCTTTCATCCTGCCCGCCGCCAATGCGACCGAAGCCGCGCTGGTGACCGATGCCGTGGTCTATCCAGCGCGCTCGCTGGTGGAGGTGGCGGCCCATTTCTGCGCCCGCGATGAAGGCAGCCGGCTGCAGCGCCATGTCGTCATTTGTCCCGCCGGGCAGTTGACGCTGGCGGACCTGTCGGAAGTGCGGGGACAGGCGCAGGCCAAGCGCGCGCTGGAAATTGCGGCGGCCGGCGGGCACAGTTTGCTGATGGTCGGCCCGCCCGGCAGTGGCAAGTCGATGCTGGCAGCGCGCTTGCCCGGCATATTGCCGCCGATGAGCGATGAAGAAGCGCTGGAGTCGGCTGCAGTGCAATCGCTGACCAGCGGCTTCGAGCTCGAACGCTGGCGTCTGCGGCCCTATCGCTCGCCGCACCATACCGCTTCCGCCGTGGCGCTGGTGGGCGGCGGCAGTCCGCCGCGTCCGGGGGAGATTTCGCTTGCACACCGGGGCGTGCTCTTCCTCGATGAATTGCCGGAATTCGACCGACGTGTGCTGGAGGTTTTGCGCGAGCCGCTCGAATCTGGCCGCATCACGATTTCACGCGCAGCCAGGCAAGCTGACTTCCCGGCCCGGTTCCAGTTAGTCGCCGCAATGAATCCCTGCCCTTGCGGCTATCTCGGGCATCCGGTATTGCGCTGTCGCTGTACACCGGAAAGCGTGGCGCGCTACCAGTCGCGATTGTCGGGCCCACTACTGGACCGTATCGACTTGCAGATAGAAGTCGGCGCGCTGGCGCAAGATGAATTGCGCGAGCACGCCAGCGGCGAAACTTCGGCTGCCATCGCAGCGCGGGTCAGCCAGGTGCATGCCAGGCAACTGGCACGCCAGGGCTATTCGAATGCAGAACTGGCGCCGGCAGGCATCGAGCAATTCTGCCTCACCAGCCCGGAGGCAGAACAACTGC
This sequence comes from Paucimonas sp., assembly GCA_028292545.1. GTDB lineage: Bacteria > Pseudomonadota > Gammaproteobacteria > Burkholderiales > Burkholderiaceae_D > Lacisediminimonas. Next base: position 13,696 of record JAQGMC010000070.1, on the reverse strand, counting down.
TGCGCGCCGCGATGACGCGCTTTTCCTGGTCCGCCCGCGCCGCACACCGCGTGCTGAAACTGGCTCGGACGATCGCAGACATGGCTGCCTGCGAGGAGCTCACCGCGTCGCATATCGCCGAAGCGATACAGTACCGGCGCGGATTGCGGCTGCGCGACTGAATCGCGTCCCTGTACTGATTCGTGAACGCCGCCCCCTGGAACGATCTTTTAAGGCCTCGGGCGCACATTTTTGAGCGTGGGCCCGCCGTTCCAACAGGGCCTGATAGCGCTTGCCGGCCTTTGTCGCTTCATCGCGGATCTGTGGCAACCGCTTCGCACGACGCTGGGAATCCAGCGGCCTGCCAGCTCAACGTGCCGCATAGCGCGCGGCGAAACCGCAGCGCCGCGGATGACGGTCGCGGGACTGAGCGTGGTTTCTCGCGCCATGTTGCATAATCCAGCGTGAGGACGCAGAACGATCGCAGGACGGATCCCGGACTCACCCCATAAAAAAGGAGACTAGTAATGGATGACAAACGCAGGAGCTTGCTGAAGACGGTTGCGACCGCCGGCGTAGGTGCTGTAGCGGGATGCGCGCTGCCGACCACGGCCAGCCATGATGCAAAAACGCCGTTCAAGCTTGCGCATACGATGATTCCCATCGTCGGCACCTCCGACATGTTCCCGGTGCGCCGCATCTACTGCATCGGCCGCAACTATGCAGCGCATGCGCGTGAAATGGGTTCGGACCCGAATCGCGAACCGCCTTTCTTCTTCCAGAAGCCGACCGATGCAATCCAGCTGGTGATGCCCGGGCAGACGGTAGAGCATCCCTATCCGCCGCTGACCAAGAACTATCATTACGAAATCGAACTCGTCGCTGCCTTGTCCAAGGGCGGACGCAATATTCCGATCGATAAGGCGCTGGACCTGGTGTACGGCTATGCGGTTGGCCTGGACATGACGCGACGCGACTTGCAGCGCTTCATGGGCGACCAGAAAAAGCCGTGGGAAATAGGCAAGAGCTTCGACCATTCGGCGCCGATCGGCCCGATTCATCCCGTTGCCAACGTTGGCCATTTCAAGCAAGGCAGCATTACGCTGAAAGTAAATGGCGTCACCAAGCAAACTGCCAACTTGAGCCAGATGATCTGGTCCGTGGCCGAGCAAATCAGCAAGCTGTCCGAAGCTTTCGAACTGCAGCCGGGCGACATCATTTATTCAGGCACGCCGGAAAATGTTGGCCCGGTAGTCAAGGGGGACGTGATGCAAGGGCATATCGACGGACTGCCTGATATCAACCTGCGGGTGGTTTGATATTGCAGCCAGGGCGACCCGTGTGAACGGAGCGCACATGAAAAAGGGGAGCGGCAAGCCGCTCCCCTTTTCCGTCTTAAGCTACGACAGTGACAGTATTACTCGATGTTGACTTTCACTGCGCCTGCAACGCCAGCGCCAGTCACGGCAGCCTGGTTGGAACCAGCCACGGTGACCGACTGGCCAGTCAGCACGGTGGTTTCATCATTGGCGCGGATTGCAACGTTGGAGATCGTTGCTTTCATGTCGAACAGGCCGCTGATGTCTTTCGCCGTTTGCAGGGTGGTCTTGGTGGTGCCGGTAGCTGCAGCAATGTCGCGGCTCATTGCCGGTTCCAGGTCAAAAGTCAACATGCTGCTGGTCGTTTCGCCAATAACCGGAGCCAGTGACAGCAAACCAGCGGCATTGTCGACCGTGAAGTTCACTGCTGTGCCGGTGGCCGGCTGGTAGCGTACATAAGCCTTGGCGCCAGTAGCATCAGCAACACTGAATGCGCCTGCTGCATTGGCTGTCAGCGTGACCTTGTCGATCATGACCTGGAATTGTTCAGCTTGTTGACCGGCAGCGATGCCTGCGGAGCCAGCACGTTCGGCCAGTTCAATTGCCATGCGGCCGGTTGCGCTTTGATTCGCTGCGCCGTCCATGCCAACACCCGAGATGCGGAAGCCGAATTTCGTCAGCGGAGCGGCAGCGCCGGTAGCAAACGGCCCCACGCCAGCGGTGAGCGTTTGCAGTTGCTCGTTGGTGATCACGGTGTCGCTGAACTGGAGCTGGTTAGCGGTCAGGCGCAGGAAGCCACGCAGGGTCGTGGTGTCGAGCACTTGGGTATTGTTGCCGCCCGTGGCCTGGGCACCAGCTGCTGCAGGCGCTGCGCCGTCGTCGCTACCGCCGCCGCATGCTGCCAGGAACATCGAAACGGCAACTGCCACCAGAATATTTTTGCGCTTGAACATTTTAGGTTTCCTCTTTCAGGTTTATAAACGGGTGGTGCTAGGAAAAGGAACCGAATGTTGAACAGTGCATCTGCGAAAATGCATGCTCATCAAATCACCCCGGTGCTTGAGCGAACTCGCTCTCTATGCCCTTGATGTTTGCCGCGGTCCTGAATGAGGATTACTACTTGTATTGACTGCGGCTGCAGCAACCCTCAATCAGGACCGACACCACTTCGGTACCTCGATCAACCTGGCAATGCCTGTTGATGTGAAGCCACTCTAATGGCTGGTCACGCGGCAAATCTTGTGGCCGGTCAAGCCTGAAAAAAAACGTTGGTGCGAATAGCAGAATCCGGAAGGAAACTTGCGCGAAGACAAAGGTGGCGAAGGACGCCAAAACGAATGCGTGGCGCTACGGCCTCACCGGTAGGAAACCATGCCGAATGATTCCACTGGACAATCAATATTTAACGGAAGCAATACGAACGCTGCTCGTAACGACTCTTGTTAAGTACAAAGCGGTATCGCATTAATTTCGCACAAGTGTTCGAAAGTAAAACGCTCTGAAGATGGTCTCCAGGGGAATCCCCGTCCGACGCAGCACGTGTTGGATGGCGATCGGAAATTTTCTTCGGGAGGCTTAATTGAAATTGCAGAAAACATTGCAGGTCGGCGTTCTAGTAGCAGCAAGCGCGATTCTTTTTGCGTGCGGTGGCGGCGGCGGCGACGGCGCCACGACAAGTGGCACGGGTGGTTCACAGTCACCTACCAACACGGCAGGCCGCATTTCAACGGCGGCGGCCAGCACGGTCACGCAAGTCATTGACTATTACGGCGACTCGACGGTCTGGGGTTTTGCCAGCGGCTCGCTCGGTAACCAAGTCGCTCGCCCGGCACCTGTGATATTTGCCGAACAACTGCCGGCCGCAGCACGGTATGTGGTGCGTAATGAAGGCGTCAGCCGCACCACCGCCTGCCAGCTATTGCAGGGAACGGATGGCACGCATCCGGACTGGTCGACGCAAATGCGCAATTCGAATGCCAAGTTCGTCATCATCAACCACGGCATCAACGATCAGCGCAGCGACATCGGTGAATCCGTTCCCAATTACAAGGCTTGCCTGACCAACCTGGCGCAAATCGCAAGGCAACAGGGCAAGAACGTCATTTTCGAAACGCCCAATCCGACGGACCAGACTGGATCCGGGCTGGATGCCTATGTCACCGGCATGAAAGAAGTGGCGGCCGCGCAAGCCGTGAACGTCATTGACCAACATCAGTATTTGCTGGGCCAATTGGCCGGACGCGATGCAAGGGCCTTGATGCCGGACGGTACCCACCCAAGTGATGACACGTATGCTTTGAAAGGCCGCTTCGCTGCGGCTGAATTTCTGAAGCTGTCGTACTGAGCAGGGCCGAGGGCAATGCAGTACGCGGGACGCCGGGGCAGAGAACATGATCAAGTCGCTTGAAGGGGGGCGCGGCCTGGCCGCGCTGATCGTTGCGCTATACCACTTGAAGATAGGCACCGCTGACTGGGCCGTGCTGCGCAATGGTTATCTCTTCGTCGACTTGTTCTTCGTGCTGAGCGGTTTCGTCATTTGCCAGGCGTATTCGGCGCGGATGAATAATGTCGACGACTTGCGCGCTTTCATTATTCGACGCACCGGCCGCTTGTGGCCCTTGCTGGTGTTTTCAACGCTGGTCTTCATCCTGGTTCAGAACGGCATCGTCGCCGCCAAGCGGGCTGCCGTAGCCGCCGGGCATGGCGGTATGCTCGGCACACCGGGCGCGCTGGATTTCATCATTCCCGATCCGGTGCAGTTACTGGCCGTGGCAACTTTCACGCATGGCATGGCCTTGTTCGATGACCTGATCCTGAATACGCCCACCTGGAGCATCAGCACCGAGTTCTTTACTTATCTTTTGTTTGCCTGCATCTGCCTGGTATTGCATGGCCGCGCGCGGCTACTGGCCTTCGGCCTGCTGTCGGCGGCGGGCCTGGCGGTGTCAGTATGGGCATCGATCAACGTGCACGACTGCCTGGCCAAGGGCGGCTGCCTGTCGCTGACCTATGACTTCGGTTTCCCGCGCTCGGTGTTTTCATTCTTCATGGGCGCGTTGTGCTGGCATTTCTCACGCAGCCGGAAATTGGCAAGCACGCCGCTGACACTGGCCGGCGCCGTGGCGCTCACCGTGTTGCTGGGCCTGGTTGATGCCCGTCCGGCGCTGGCCTTTGCCTTCCCGTTTGCATTCGCACTCTTGATACTGGGCGTGTGCGGCGATGACGGGTGGCTGGCCAGGCTGCTGAAGACGCGGCCCTTGCAGATATTGGGAGAACGCTCCTATTCGATCTATCTCTTGCATATGCCGCTGGTGATGGTGTTTGAAAACATTGCCAGGCGCCTGGAATCGCCGCTGCCGCGCTTGCTGCTGTTGCTGGCCTTTGTCGCGGTGCTGGTCACGGTCTCGAAGTGGTCCTACCGCTGGATCGAACAACCATTCCGCGACATGTTCAACCGGTTTTCGGCTCGCAAAACCATTGCCCGCCAAGAGCCCGTGTTGGTAAAGGAATAAGAAAGCTATAAAGCAAGCTTTCTTGCGGTAGCGCAATATCCGGCCAGACAGGTTAGCTACGATGACGTTGGTTCTTCACCGAAGCACCACTCCCTGGAAGTTTTAAGCCCGCCACCGCAAGGTCCGCGGGCTTTTTTTTGCCTTGGCTCACCGCACCCTTGCAGTGCAGGCCGGCACTGCTGCTGTTACCATCGCGTCCATGCCGAAACATTACTTCGCCGGCGGCCGTAGCGGCCCTACCGCCTGCCTGGCACTTTGCATTTTCCTGTTGTGCGCCTGCTCCCCGGCGTTGGACTGGCGCGAAGTGCGTGCAACCGATTCTCCCTACACTGTCCTGATGCCAGCCAAGCCGAGCGTCCAGACCCGCCAGGTCACGCTCGATGGCGCCAGGCTCGACATGACCATGCAGGGCGCAGAAGTCAGCGATGTCACCTTCGCCATCGGATCCGTCACCCTGCCCGACCACAGGCAGGCGCTGGCGGCGGCCGTTGCCCTGCAGGCCGCGCTGGTTCGCAACCTGGGCGCCACCATCAAGCAGCAAAAAACTGTCACCGTGGACGGCCTTCCGATGCAAGAGATCAGTGCCCAGGGCAAATCGCCGCGCGGCGCCGCACTGGACTTGCACGCGCGCTTCGCTGCCCGCGGCAACCGCGCCTACCAGGCGCTGGTCGTGGGTCCGGTCGGCAAGGTCAGCGCACAAGCCTCCGAGACCTTCCTTGAATCTTTCCATCCCGCCAGCCTATGAGCCGTACGCCTGACTACCTGAGCGGTAGCCTGGGAATCCGTGTATTCCTGAGTTTTGCCGGCGGCTACCTGCTGTCCTATGCCTTTCGCTCCATCAATGCAGTGATTGCGCCGGCCCTGCTGTCCGACCTGAACCTGTCCAATGCCGACCTGGGCCTGCTTTCCTCCGCCTATTTCGTTACCTTCGCCTGCCTGCAACTGCCGGTGGGCATCTGGCTCGACAAATATGGCGCCCGCCGCACGGAAGCCTGCCTGTTGCTGTTTGCAGCGGCCGGCGCGATCGTGTTTGCCACAAGCACGAGCCTGGCCGGGCTCTGGATCGGCCGCTCCCTGATCGGCATAGGCGTCTCCGGTTGCCTGATGGCGCCGTTGACGGCCTTTCGCCAATGGTATGCGCCGGGCAGCCAGCCCCAACTGGCGAGCTGGATGCTGTTTTCCGGCACTGCTGGTGCGCTCTCGGCCACGGTGCCAGTCACGCTGGCCATGCCCTACGTCGGTTGGCGCGGTGTCTTCTGGATCATGGGTTGCCTGATCGTGCTGGTGGCGGTCGCCATCTTCTTCGTATTGCGTGAACCGGAACGACGCTTGCCGCTACCAGCGCGCCACGCCCAGCCCGGCGTGCGCGCGCCCGGCTACGGGGCCATCTTCGGCGACAAATACTTCCAGCGCCTGGCTTTGCTGGGCTCGGTTTGCCAGGGCAACTTCGTGGCGTTGCAAACCTTGTGGATCGGCCCCTGGCTCAATACCGTGCAGGGCCTGGGACCGGGGCAGGCGGCAGAAGTCCTGTTTGTGTTCAACCTGGCCCTGATGGGCGGTTACGTCGCCCTGTCCTGGTGGGCGCCCCGGCTTGTCGCACAACCGGGCCGCCGCGGCGGCTGGCCGGTCACAAAGGTGCTCACGGTGGGCATGTCATGCACCCTGCTGACCCAGGTTGCAATCCTGGGCGTCGACGGCAGCTATGCCTGGCTGCTCTGGATCGTGCTGGCCGCATTCGCGCCGGTCATCACGCTGGCCCAGACCCAGGTCAGCATGACCTTCCCGACCACACTGGTTGGCCGCGCCAACAGCGCTTACAACATGACGGTGTTCGTGCTGGCTTTCATCTTCCAGTGGGGCATGGGCATGGCGATTGACCGGTTCAAGCTGGCCGGCCTGGACGGGGTAAGCGCGATGCGGGTGGCGCTTGGCTTGTGCATCGTCGTCCAGCTCGCCGCCTTGATTGCCTTTGCGATGCATCGTAGCCGCGCCCAGCAGGCTGCGGTATCGTGAATACCGGACCGCATAAAGAAAACGGGGAATCCATGCTTGTCACATTCAAATCGAAGGCCGCTTCCGATGTGCTCATGTACGGCGAGCATGCACGCCGGATCCTCGACCTGCTGGGAAAGGCCGCCGACCGCGGCGTGCTCACGGCAGCCGAAACCGGACCGGCGATTGCCCGCCTGGAATTGGAAATCGCCGAAGCGCGCGCCCATGCGGCGACCGAAGACATACGCCATGATGTCGAGGCGCACCAGAGCGCAAGCCGGGAAGACCACGATCACGAGCCTTCGCAGGAAGTCAATTTTGCGACCCGCGCCTATCCGCTGCTGGAAATGCTGCGCGCTGCCAACCGCGAAGGCCATAGCGTGGGCTGGGGCTTCTGAATGCTGGTAAATACCGGTCGCGAGAGTAGCTGACTTGACCCGTCGTCCTGGTTCCTCCCGGCCTGGGCCGGGCTCGCTCGCCAACGCGTTGTTGCTCGCGTCGCAGGCTGTGGATGCCGTCTGGCAGGGCAACGCGCTGCCGGCGGCGCTGGCCGCGACCTGGGGCGCGGACACCGCGCCCGAAACCCGCGGCGCAGTGCAAGACATTGCCTATCGCTGCATGCGCCAGGCCGGCACGGCCAATGCGGTGCTGAAGCTGGTCACCAAGCGCCCGCCAGAACCGCCGCTGCTGTCGGCACTATTGCAATGCGGGATCGGCCTGCTGCTTGACCCGCAGCGGCCGTACGAACCTTTTACGCTGGTCGACCAGGCGGTCGACGCCTGCGCCGCACATGCATCGATTGCGCATGCCAAGGGCATGGTCAATGCGGTGCTGCGGCGTGTGCTGCGCGAGGAACAGGCGCTGCGGCAGCAAGCCCAGAACGGGCTCGAAGGCCGCTGGAATTACCCCTCCTGGTGGGTGCGCGACATGCAGTCAGCCTGGCCCGAGCGCTGGGAATCGGTACTCGATGCCGGCAATGCCACGCCGCCATTGACGCTAAGGGTGAATCGCCGCAAGACCAACCCGCAGGAATACCTGAACTTGCTGGCCGGGGCCGGCATGCAGGGCGCTATCCTGGGACCGTCGGCGGTTCGGGTGCTGCAGCCAGTGCCGGTCAACCGCCTGCCCGGCTTTGCTGAAGGCCTGGTGTCGGTGCAGGATGCCGCGGCGCAGCTGTCTGCCCCCTTGCTCGGCCTGGCCGACGCCCAGCGCGTGCTCGACGCCTGCGCCGCCCCGGGCGGCAAGACCGGGCATATCCTGGAACTGGCCGATGTCGACCTGACAGCCCTGGACATCGATGCCGCGCGGCTGAAGCGGGTTGGCGAAAACCTGGACCGGCTCGGCTTGGGCGCGCGCCTGCTGCAGGGCGACGCCAGCAAGCGCGACTGGTGGGATGGCAAACCCTTCGACCGCATCCTGGCCGACCTGCCCTGCACGGCATCGGGCATCGTGCGTCGCCATCCGGATATCCGCTGGCTGCGGCGCCCGGAAGATGCGGCACGTCTGGCTGCCTTGTCGGCATCGATACTGGACAACCTGTGGCAGATGCTGGCCCCGGGCGGGCGGCTGCTGCTGGTCACTTGCTCGGTCTGGCCGCGCGAGTCGGCAGGCCAGGCCGATGCCTTTATCCACCGCACCGGCGCCGTGCAGCTTGCGGGGCCCGGGCAACTGCTGCCCGAAGCCAATCCGCAACAGGATCACGATGGGCTGTTCCACGCGCTATTCCAAAAGGCCCCAGTTTGATAGAGTAACGATCAATTGCCGCACTTGTCCGGCGCGTCCCCGCTCCCAATAACTAGAAGATCCGCTGCCCGACAGCGGCCGACCCAAACCGGCACCCGTGATTCGACGACTCTCTCAGGCAAGCTGGATCTGGTGTGCGCTGGCCCTGGCCCTGTCGTGCCTGCTCGCTCCGGCACCGGCCCGGGCCGACGGCGTCGAAATCATCCATGCCCATCTCGAACCCGGCGATGAAGGCGTGCGCCTGGCGGCCGCTTTCTCGCTGGAACTCAACCGCGGCCTGGAAGAAGCGCTGCTGCGCGGCATTCCGATGTATTTCACGACGGAAGTCGAAATTGCCCGCCCGCGCTGGTACTGGTTCGACGAAACCACGTTGCGCGCGGCCCAGACAGTCCGGCTTTCCTATAACGTGCTGACGCGCCAGTACCGCACCTCCAGCGGGGGACTGCAGCAAAGCTATACCTCGCTCGACGATGCGCTATCGATCATCCGGCGCCCGCCGCGCTGGCTGGTGGCGCCGCGCGGCACGCTCAAATACGGCGAAACCTACCAAGTGTCGATCCGCATGGGGCTTGACGTGGGCCAGTTGCCCAAGCCGTTCCAGGTGAACGCCATGAACAATAGCGACTGGCGCCTCAGCTCAGACTGGAAGAGCTTCGGCTTTCGCATGGACGGCCGGTGACCCGGGCGCTGCGCTACCTGCTGGTAGTTGGCGGCGCAGTGGTTTGCATACTGCTGTTCCTGCTCGCGTCGGCCTCGGAAAACTCCGCTTTCTTCGACCGCCACTATCCCTGGCTACTGGGACTGAACGCGCTGATCGCAGCGGCCTTGCTCGGCCTGGTGACGCTGTTGCTGACTCGGCTTTACCGGCGTTACCGGGCGCGTCGCTTCGGTTCGCGGCTGATGGCGCGGCTGGTCATGATGTTTGCGCTGATCGGCATCGTGCCGGGCTTGCTGATCTATGTGGTGTCGGTGCAGTTCGTGTCGCGATCGATTGAATCCTGGTTTGACGTGCGGGTTGAATCGGCGCTGGAATCCGGCCTGACCTTGGGCCGCACGGCTTTGGAAAGCGCGCTTTCAGACTTGAGCGCCAAGGGCCGCAGCATGGCAGCCGGCCTGGCTGAAGCGCCCGAGGGCAGCCAGGTCAGCCTGCTGGCGCGGCTGCGTGAACAAAACCAGGTGCAAGAAGCCCTGGTCGTAACCGGCAACGGCCGGGTGATCGTGTCCGAAGGTGGGGCGCTGGGGGTGCTGCTCCCGGAATTGCCAACCTCATCCATGCTGAACCAGGCACGCCAGCACCGCGCCTATGCGGCGCTGGAGGGCGGCACTGAAGCAGGCGCGCCCGCCTTGCCGCCGCAGGAATCGGTGCCGCTGCGGCTGCGGGTGGTGGTGCTGATCCCAACGCTGTCGAACAGCCTGCCGCTGCCCGGTGAGCAACGCTTCCTGCAATTGCTGCATCCCGTGCCAGCCCAGCTTGCCACCGATGCCGAAGCGCTGCGCGCTGCCTATAGCGAATACCAGGAACGTTCACTGGCACGCTCGGGTTTGCGCAAGATCTACCTGGTGACGCTGACGCTGACGCTGTTGCTGGCCATATTTGGCGCCGTCACCAGCGCCTTCCTGATCGCCAGCGACCTGGCCAAGCCGCTGCTGTTGCTGGCGCAGGGCACCAAGGCCGTGGCAGAAGGCAACCTGTCGCCGCGGCCAATCGTGGCCAGCAACGATGAACTTGGCACGCTGACCCAGTCCTTCAATGCCATGACGCGACAATTGTCGGATGCACGGGCCGCGGTCGAGAAGAACCGTGCCGAGCTGGAAAACGCCAAGGTATACCTGGAATCGGTCCTGGCCAACATGTCGGCTGGCGTGATGGTGCTGGACCACCAGTTCCGTATCGAGACGTGCAATCAGTCGGCTGGCCGGATCCTGCATCACGACTTCGCGCAAGAGGTCGGCCGCTCGCTGTCTTCAGTCGAGGCGCTGGGTGCATTTGCGCAGGCAGTGACGCGGTCCTTCGCCGAAAAGAGCGCCCAACTCGCCGGTGACCTGGCCAGCGCTGGCGGCCACTGGCAACAGCAAATCGAAGTGCCCGGTCCGGGCGGCAATACCGACCCGGACGGCGCCCTCACCTTGCTGGCGCGCGGGTCGCGCTTGCCGGTCGGTGGCAATTTGGGATACGTCGTCGTCTTCGACGATATTTCAGATGTAATTTCGGCGCAGCGTTCGGCCGCATGGGGGGAAGTCGCGCGCCGCCTGGCGCATGAAATCAAGAACCCGCTCACGCCAATCCAGCTATCGGCCGAACGACTGCAAATGAAGCTGGAAGACAAGTTAAGCGGCGCCGAAGCCGCCATCCTGCAGAAGAGCACGACCACCATCGTCAACCAGGTGGCCGCAATGAAGCGCATGGTGGACGACTTCCGCGACTATGCGAAGACGCCGCCTGCAGTGCTGGAGCCGCTCGACATCAATGCGCTGATCGAAGAAATACTGGGCCTGTACATGGCGGGCGATGAACGCGACATCATCCACACCAATCTCGCCAAGCCCCTGCCAAAGATCATGGGGGACGCCACCCAATTGCGGCAAGTGGTGCACAACCTGCTGCAAAACGCGCAGGATGCCGTGCAAGAACGCGCCGACAAGTCGGTGCCGGCGCATATCGACTTGTGCACAGAGCAAATACATTACGACGATGCTGGCAGCGGCCGACGTACAGCGGTGCGGCTCTCGATCTCGGATAACGGACCCGGGTTTTCGCAAAAAATCATGGCACGTGCTTTCGAGCCTTACATCACCACCAAACCGCGCGGTACTGGACTAGGACTGCCGATGGTCAAGAAAATTGTCGAAGAACATGGCGGCCGTATCGACCTGCACAATCGTCCCGATACAAACGGGGCTAGAATCTTCATTCTCTTGTTAAAGTTAGCGTCAGACTAATTAAGCGATGCCAATGACGGCGCTCCACTACAATACGCCGCGTCACGGGAGCCGGGACAGCAAAAGCGAGAAGACGAAACATGGCGAACATACTGGTAGTCGATGATGAGATGGGCATACGTGAACTTCTCTCCGAAATCCTGGGAGACGAAGGCCACGTCGTAAATACCGCTGAGAATGCCCAGCAGGCGCGCAGCATGCGCGCCGCCGAAACCCCGGACCTGGTCCTGCTCGATATCTGGATGCCCGATACAGACGGCGTCACCCTCTTGAAGGAATGGCAGCGCGATGGCTTGCTGACGATGCCGGTCATCATGATGTCCGGCCACGCGACCATCGATACTGCGGTAGAAGCAACCCGTATCGGGGCACTGAACTTCCTGGAAAAACCAATCTCGCTGCAGAAATTGCTGAAAGCGGTGCAACAGGGCTTGCAGCGCAATGCCGAGCCGCCACGCCAGGTCATGGCTACGCCGCATCGGGTTGCCGAAGTCTCACTCACGACGCCGCACCTGACGCTGGGCGAAGCTGGCACGCCGAATGCCGAAATCAACGCCAACCCGCCCAACCCCAGCCCGCCGGCCCAGGCTGGTTTCACTGTCTCCTTCGAATTGCCGCTGCGCGAAGCGCGTGACGCCTTCGAACGGGCTTATTTCGAGCACCACCTGGTCAAGGAAGGCGGCAGCATGACGCGCGTGGCCGAGCGTACCGGGCTTGAGCGCACCCATCTTTATCGCAAGCTCAAGCAGCTGGGCGTGGAACCGGCGAAGCTGGTCCGCCGCGGTGGCTGAACCCGCGCCGCTACCCACGACACTGGTAATCGGCGCCGGCGCCACCGAACGTGAACAGGCGATTGCCACCGCTATCGCCAGCCTTGGGCCGGGGCCGGTAGCCGTCTTGCTCGAAGGGTTGCCAAATGGAAAACCCATACTGGAGGAAGGTCCGGGCTTGCAAGTGGTTCGAAGCGCCGCCGGTTGCTTGTGCTGCAGTGGCAACCTGGTGATGACCGTGACGCTCAACCGCATCCTGCGCAAGCCGCCTGCCCAGCTGTACATCGGCGTGGCCAGTGCTGCCCACCTCGACGCGCTGCAGCGCCTGCTGCGTGCCGAGCCTTACACCGATTTGTTGCAGCTCAAACCCGTCATTCGTCTATAAGGCTTGGCACGAGTCCTGCATCTACCCCTTGCATTCAACGCTTATAACAGTTCTTGAAAACCTGCCCCCCAGTACCATGTAATGGACAACACCGGTCGGGCAAGGACCACTGACCTTGCTGCAAAGGAGCGTAAATTGAATCTGATCTATAACAGCGAGCAGTACAGCGTCGTTGAATTCGGTTCGGACGACGGACGCGAAGCCCTGAGGTTTGGCGGGTATGAAATCATGGACAAGGCATGTAAAAAGGAAATCTTCATCGGCGGCACGCTGGCTGAAGCTTTCCGACGCAATGTCGAAGACTTGATCGCAACCCAGCCAACAGAAGAAGATATTGACGCCTTCCTTGGTAACTACGACGTATTGATGAGCCAGCCAGTGGTTCTCCACTGATCCGTCCACCAACTGAAGCGCATGCCCGTCGCGGGCATGCGACTCCCTGCATTCCCCGGCGGTTTTTTCCCCGGCTTGCCGGCAAGCCGACGTAAGCCGACACTCCACACAGCAGCATGCCGAAGACTAGCCGCTGACATCCCGGTCGGACACTGGCGCCTGTTTGCAATCCTCCACTCCCGTCCTTGTCCACAATCTCGACCAGCGGTAGCTGGCACACGCCCGATCATTGCGACCAGCATGCCCTCCTGAGGAGGTCACCATGCCTTGGCCCGGGCGTCAAACTGTGAGCATAGGGTTTCGAAAGGGATACGTCCTCCATGGCAATAAGCGTGCTGCTCTCGGCCCAACGCAGCCGCTACAAAGGTGCCGGTAAAAGCGAACAAAAGTGCGCCGATTCCGGCAATCAACGGATCGGTTCACACCAGTCGGCGCGGCGCTTGGAGGTCCCCCGGCACGCCAGTCGGAAACTGCATGGCGGCATAGAAACGGATGCTCCGGAAGTGGACCTACCGGCTTTGCGTGCTGGCTGCGGGCATGTCGGACCTGCCGCGCACTTCGGATTCCACTGCGCTCGTGCTACCGTAGCGAAACCGCTTGATAACAGGATGACAGTCGCTCCATGTGCCAACTGCTCGGGATGAATTGCAATGTCCCTACCGA
>JAQGMC010000063.1 GCA_028292545.1 Paucimonas sp. | reverse complement strand
CTTGCAGGACAGGATAGAAAGTATCGATATGCGCTACCCGAATGGATTGGCGCTGAAGGCAGCCGGGCTCAACCTGAAGCAGGAAAACAAGCCAAAGTGAAGCGATAAGAACATGACAAAAGACGCGAAGAACCTGATCGTTGGCCTGGATATCGGCACATCGAAGATTGTTGCCGTGGTGGCCGAGATCATGCCCGACGGACGGCATGAAGTGATCGGCTTGGGCGAGCATGAATCGAAGGGTTTGAAAAAGGGCGTGGTGGTCAACATCGAGGCAACGGTGCAGTCGATACAGCGCGCGCTTGAAGATGCCGAGCTGATGACGGACTGCAAGATCCGCAATGTCTTCACCGGCATCGCCGGTAGCCATATTCGTAGCTTCAACTCCAGCGGTATGGTTGCGATCAAGGAAAGGGAAGTGACGGCGGCGGATGTTGCGCGCGTGATCGAGACGGCAAAGGCGGTGAACATACCGACCGACCAGCAATTGCTGCACACCGTGCCGCAGGAATTCATCGTCGACAGCCAGGACGACGTGCGCGAGCCGATCGGCATGAGCGGCATCCGCCTGGAAGTGAAAGTGCATATCGTGACCGGCGCCGTGTCTGCGGTGCAGAACATCGTCAAGTGCGTGCGCCGCTGCGGCCTGGAAGTTGCTGACTTGATCCTGCAACCGATGGCTTCGGCCGACGCCGTGCTGACGCCGGACGAGAAGGAACTGGGCGTGGTGCTGGTCGATATTGGCGGCGGCACGACCGACATTGCAATCTTCACCGAAGGCGCGATCCGGCACACCGCCGTGATACCGATCGCCGGCGACCAGATCACCAATGACATTGCAATGGCGCTGCGCACGCCCACTGCCGAGGCTGAGGAAATCAAGCTGCGCTTTGGCATCTGCAAGCAAGTGCTGGCCGATCCGGGCGAAGCCATCGAGGTGCCCGGCCTGGGCGACCGCGGTCCACGCATGATGTCGCGCCAGGCGCTGGCGGCTGTCATCGAGCCGCGGGTGGAGGAATTGTTCGGGCTGGTGCACCAGGTGGTGCGCGAGTCGGGATATGAGGAAGTGCTCTCGTCGGGCATCGTGCTGACCGGCGGCTCGGCCATGATGCCGGGCATGGTGGAACTGGCCGAAGACATTTTCCTGAAGCCCTCGCGGCTGGGCATGCCGAACTACACCGGCAAACTGGCTGATGTGGTGCGCAGCCCGCGCTATGCGACCGTGCTGGGCTTGCTGCAGGAAGCGAAGAAGCAATATCTGCGCGGGCATATCGTGCACCGGCAGCAGGGCTCGGCAACGGCGGTATGGCAGCGCATGAAAGACTGGTTCGTGGGGAATTTCTGAATATTTTTCAACCGCAGCTGGCAGTGGCTAGTCGTCACTCGCGTGATGCCTATTCACTGAAAACTGCACTTAAAGGGGAGCATGATGGAAATTGATATGATCGATAGCGCGTCCGGCGGCACCATCATCAAGGTGGTTGGCGTCGGTGGTGCAGGTGGTAATGCAGTCCAGCACATGATCAACAAGGGTGTGCAAGGGGTGGAGTTCATTTGCGCCAATACCGATGCGCAGGCTTTGCTGCAATCGAAGGCGCACAACATCATCCAGATCGGCGAAAGCGGCCTTGGCGCAGGCATGCGTCCGGCGGTCGGTCGCCAGCTGGCGGAAGAGTCGCGCAGCCGGATTGAAGATGCATTGCGCGGCGCGCACATGGTGTTCATCGCCGCCGGCATGGGTGGCGGAACTGGCACCGGCGCTGCGCCCGTGGTCGCCGAAATCGCCAAGCAACTGGGCGCGCTGACGGTGGCCGTGGTGTCCAAGCCTTTTTCGTATGAAGGCCAGAAGTGCATGGACATCGCCAACGAGGGCCTTGAAGAGCTGACCCAGCACGTGGACTCGCTGATCGTGATCCTGAACGAGAAGCTGGAAGAGTATTACGAAGACGGCAGCATGATCGAGTGGATGCAGGCAGCCGACGATGTGCTCAACAATGCGGTTGCAGGCATTGCGGAAATCATCAACGTGCCAGGCCACATCAACGTCGACTTCAACGACGTCAAGACCATCATGGGCGAGCAGGGCAAGGCCATGATGGGCACCGCCAGCGCAGCCGGCGTCGACCGCGCGCGCATCGCAGCGGAGCAGGCAGTCGCATCGCCGCTGCTGGATGGCATCGACCTGTCCGGCGCGCGTGGCGTGCTGGTCAACGTGACCGCCAGCCGCAGCCTGAAGGGCCGCGAAATCAAGGAAGTGATGGCCACCGTGCGTGCTTTCGCAGCGCCCGATGCATCGATTGCCCAGGGTATTGCTTATGACGACGAGATGGGCGACGAATTGCGCGTGACCGTGGTCGCCACTGGCCTGGGCCGCGGCCGCAAGAACGTGCAACTGGTGCAAGCGCCGATGCTGCGCACCGGCACCCACGACCAGCCGATGGCAACTGCGGTGCAAACCCACCCCAGCGGTATCGTGCAGCCGGCGCCATCCTTCGAAGGCATGAAGACGCCTTCAGTCTGGCGCCGTGAATCCGCATCCGAAACCGTGCGGGCGCTGGAAAAGAATGGCATGGAGACGTATGACATTCCCGCGTTCCTGCGCAAGCAAGCGGATTGAGTTTCCTTCCCCTTTGAAAAACGCCACCCTCGGGTGGCGTTTTTTTATCCCCGTAGCGCGCAGGCTTGGGTAATCGGCGAGAAAAAAGACTTCAAACGCATGGCCGCCGTAGCGGCATTCAATTGCATAATTAACATTCTTTTCGGGAGGTCGAGGGCACTTGGCGCTACAGGTGTCCAGTGGCTTGGGGCGCAAAAAGAGCACGGTTGTCACTTGACAACCGTGCTGCTGGCTTTTACTATGGAGACCAAGTCAATGGGACGCCCCAGTCATCCGAAAAAAGAAGTCGAGGAAGCCCTTCGCCATGCTGAACGCAATAATTGGCGGATAGAAGTGGGCGGCAGCCATGCCTGGGGAAAGATCTTTTGTCCCTATAACGATGCCGATTGCCGCTGCGGCGAATTCTGCATCGCCTGCGTCTGGAGCACGCCGCGAAACCCGGGCAATCATGCGAAGGACTTGAAGCGGGTCGTCAATAATTGCGCCGCGCATCGACAGCAAACATCTGCACACGAAAATAGCGGAGAGAACGATGGAATACGAATTCACCCTCAAGTACCGGTTGGGCGCAAATGACCAGGATGTCGACGACGTCGTCGAGCGACTCGCTGCCGGCGGCTGCGATGACGCGCTTGCGGGGGTCGGCCAGCCGGGCCGCATCGCTTTGAAATTTACCCGCGAGGCAGATTCGGCCAAGACCGCGCTGATGAGTGCCCTGGCCGACGTTCGCTACGTGCTGCCCGGCGCAAAGCTGATCGAAGCAGGCCCCGATTTCGTGGGCTTGAGCGACGCGGCTGAACTGGTCAGCATGAGCCGCCAGAACTTGCGCAAGCTGATGCTGACTTACGCATCGACTTTCCCGGCGCCTGTGCATGACGGGACCTCCGGTGTCTGGCACCTGGCCGATTTGCTGGACTGGCTGAAGAACAAGGGCGACTACCCGCTGCAACAGGAAGTGGTTGAAGTCTCGAATGCGACCAAGCAAATCAACATCGCCAGGCACGCCCGCCAAATTTCGCTGGAGGCGCATCAGGAAGTGGCCAGATACGTTTCCTGAGAGCGTCGCTGGCGCCGCCCACGGCGCATGGCGGGCGGCGTTTCTCCAGCGCAGGAACCTACCCTTCGCTTAGTTGCTCACATTGAAATATTCGTACACGGTAAAAAAGTCCGGCCTGCTGCTGGGGCCGTACCTGGCTTCGTGCTTCTTTTCCACCGTGTCGAGCATCCTGTCGATCACCGCCGCGACTTTCGATTCCGTTATCGGGTTGAACACGTTCCGCGTTTCGTATGTCCCGAGGAATCTATCCACATAGCTCCGCTGCAAATTACCCGTCTCCTGTTTCCCCCGCAGAGCCCAGTTGAGCGTGTCCGCGATCTCATTCGCCCTGCGCAGCCCGTGTCGATCGTCGTTATTCGTGCCGACCATAGCAGAGAATTGTTTCGAACTCCTCCTTCGACAAGTTATCGGTGCCTGAGCCGGTCTGCTCCGGCCATGCTTGAATGGCACGAACGCATCAGCGCGAGGTCTGTCCACGAGCGCAACTTTGGCCCGGACCCACTTGCAAAACCATCCGGCTGCAAGAAACTGGCGGATTCGGCATACTTCGACCTTCCTGCGCCTTGACCATGGCGCAAAACGAGTATATCGAAAGGAAACACCATGACCATTCAGGTTGGAGACCAACTGCCCGACGCCACGCTGTCTGAATTCATCGACGTTGAAACGGAAGGCTGCACGCTCGGGCCGAACAAGTTCAGCGTCGCGGAACTGGTGAAAGGCAAGAAGATTGCGATCTTTGGCTTGCCGGGCGCCTTTACGCCGACTTGCTCGGCCAAGCACGTGCCTGGCTTCATCGCGCAGGCAGCCGAATTCAAGAAGAAGGGCGTGGATGAAATCTGGTGCATCTCGGTCAACGACGCCTTCGTGATGGGCGCCTGGGGCCGTGAGCAAAAGGCGAATGGCACGGTGCGCATGATGGGCGACGGCAGCGCGGACCTGACGAAGAAAATGGGCCTGGAACTGGACCTCACCGCTGCCGGGATGGGCGTGCGTTCGAAGCGTTATTCGATGCTGGTCGAGGACGGCGTCGTCAAGCAATTGAATATTGAGGCGCCAGGCAAGTTTGAAGTGTCGAACGCGGAAACACTGCTCGCACAGGCTTGATGTGAACTGAACTACAGCCGCGCCACGTGGCTGGGTAGAAAAAACGGCTCGCATCGAGCCGTTTTTTTTCGCGCTGCGGATGGCGCTATTGTTCGAGCAGGCTGCGCAGCATCCACGCATTCTTTTCGTGTATCTGCATGCGCTGGGTCAGCAAGTCGCAAGTAGGCTGGTCGTTGGCGCCCTCTGCCACGGGGAATACCGAACGTGCAGTGCGGGCGACGGCTTCTTGTCCCTCGACCAGTTCACGGATCATCTCGACAGCTTTCGGCAAGCCCGGGCTGGGCGTAATTGATGTCAGCTTGGCGAACTCCTGGTAAGTGCCGGGCGCGGTCTCGCCAAGGGAACGGATCCGTTCGGCGATCAAGTCCACTGCGGTCCATTGTTCGTTGTAAAGCTCCTCAAACATCAGGTGCAAAGTTTGAAACATGGGGCCGGTGACGTTCCAGTGAAAATTATGCGTCTTTAAATACAGCGTGTAAGTGTCGGCCAGCAGGCGCGACAAGCCTTGGACGATCGCAGCGCGATCCTCAGGAGAAATGCCGAAGTTAATTGGGGGAGCGTGGACGGGGCTCATCGTTTTTCCTTGTTGGTCGGAAGTGGAGGCGTGACGCCTGAAGCCTGACGACGGTTGCCGGCCCTTGTCGTTTCGTCTTCAAGCCGGCAGTTTGTGACTGCAAGCGATGCATCAAGTTTCGCGCAATGCAAAAGCAATTCAAGCCAGGTCAAGGCGACAAGAATGAGACGGAAGTGCGTTTCGTTGCGGCAAATCTTGCCCAGGGGCTCAGGCACCGGTTGGTATAATCAGCCCATGCTCAAACAACGAACCATCAAGCAACGCATCAGCACCATAGGCATAGGCTTGCACTCCGGTACCCGGGTGGAGCTCACGCTGTGGCCCGCCGCGCGCGACACGGGCATCGTGTTTCGCCGCATCGATCTTGATCCGGTGGTAGAGCTGCCGGCGGCAGCGCTTGCGGTCGGCGATACGCGCATGGCTTCGACGCTGCAAAACGGAAATGCCAAGGTGTCCACGGTCGAACACCTGATGTCGGCCTGCGCCGGCATGGGAATCGACAACCTGATCGTGGACGTGACCGCTGAAGAGATACCGATCATGGATGGTTCGGCTTCGTCTTTCGTTTTCCTGTTGCAGCAAGCAGGCTTGCAAGAGCAGGATGCGGCGAAAAAATTCATCCGCGTGTTGAAGCCCGTTGAAGTGCGCGAAGGGCAGGGCGTGCAAGAGAAATGGGCGCGGCTTGAGCCTTATGACGGCTTTCGCCTGAAGTTCTTCATCGAATTCAACCATCCCGCCGTGGATGCGACCGGGCAGTTCGCGGAAGTGGATTTCGCGATGGATTCCTATGTGAAGGAAATTTCCCGCGCCCGCACTTTCGGTTTCATGCAGGATGTCGAAACCCTGCGCGGCCTGGGCCTGGCGCGCGGCGGTTCGCTGGAAAATGCGATCGTGATGGATGAGTACCGGATACTCAATCCGGACGGGCTTCGTTACGACAATGAGTTCGTGCGTCACAAGATCCTGGACGCCGTCGGTGACCTCTACCTGGCTGGCCATCCGCTGATTGCATCCTATACCGCCCACAAGTCAGGCCACGGCTTGAACAACCAGTTGCTGCGCGCCTTGCTGGCCCAGCCCGATGCCTACGAAGTCGTATCCTTCGAAGACCAGCCAGCGCCGCCAGCCTATGTGCAGCAGGTGGGCCAGGAGTGGGCGCTCAACTAGCTCTCGCGCCCGGCGTGGTCCTTGCCATGCCGCCGCAGCAAGCCTTGCAAGGCCAGGCGCAGCGCATCATTGTGCCTGGACTTTTCCAGCGATTCTTCCAGCGAAGAAAACGCCGCCAGCGCCGGCTGTGGCATGGCAATGCGCTTGGCTGGCTTTGCCTTCTCGACAACTTGGCTAACTTGCACTTTCAGGCGTATTGCGCTAACCTGCCAGCCTCGTTTCAGCAGGCTTTCCCGCAGTCTTGGCAGGGTCTGTTTCAGCTTCGCGGCCAGCGCCGCGCTGGGAACCGACAGCACCAGTTTGTCGGATTCGAACTGCAGTACCTCACAAGCAGCAAATAATTCAGGAAGGATGGCAGCGCAGTCTTTTTGCAATGCTGCCATGCGCGCGACGGCCGGCAGCAAACCAGCCATCTTGTCGTGCGACTGGAGAAAGTCCACAGCGCCCAATGCAGTGCGCGACGAAGATCGCGACGGACGGGCTTTTTGCGGGTAAGGGGCGGTCGTAAAACGGGGCATCAGCCAACCTTATCACAGCTCGCCAGCAGCGGCGGCACTGAGGAGTTGCAATGCAAATCATCCTGGTCCACCCGGGACTGCGACAGGCGCGCTCCATCACACTCAAGATGCGTCATGTGGTGGCCTTGCTGGCGTTTTTCCTTTCCCTCGTCCTTGCGGCCTGCGCCGGCGTCGTCTATTTCGGCTGGCCCTACCTGGCGCGCGCCGGCCTGCCAGTCGTTGCCCAGGCGACGGCGGCGCCCACCGACAGCGCGCAAAGGGAACGCAACGAGCGCGAAAACATTGCTGCCATGGCGGTCAAGGTCGGTGAAATGCAGGCCCAGATGATGCGGCTGGACGCACTGGGCGAACGGGTTTCCGGCCTGGCCGGCATCAAGCCGGAAACCTTCAATTTCCGCGATAAACCGGGCCGCGGCGGCATCGAGCCGGCCGCCGCCACGGGAGACGCGATGACGCTGGCCGAACTGGGCCAGGCACTCGACCGCATCGCGCGCCAGCTCGAACAGCGATCCGACTATTTGAACGTCGTCGAAACCACGCTGATGCGCGACAAGGTCGAATTCAAAATGTTGCCCACGGTGCAGCCGGTCAATATCAGCTATAACGCGTCCGGCTTCGGCTTGCGCATCGACCCCATCAACGGCCGCTCTGCCTTCCACACCGGCATCGATTTCCCCGGTCCGACCGGCACCCCGGTCGTGGCAGCCGCCGGCGGCGTGGTGGTGGCGGCGGAATACCACCCGCAATACGGCAACATGCTCGAGCTGGACCACGGCAACGACGTTGTCACCCGCTATGCGCATGCGTCGCGGCTGCATGTGAAGCTGGGCGATATCGTCAAGCGCGGCCAACGGGTTGCAGACATTGGATCGACCGGGCGTTCCACAGGCGCACACCTGCATTTCGAGGTGCTGGTCAAGAACGTGCACCAGGACCCGCACAAGTTCCTTTCCGCAGGCGCGCAAGCCCAGGCAAAGCTGCTCTCGCGCAATCGCTGAGGCGCCCTCCGCCACTGGTTCCTGTTGGCCAGCGCCAAGCTAGGTCCGGAAGTGCGCATGATAAAATCAGCGGTTTGCAAAAACCGACCAATTGTGCTGGACCGCCCTCGGTCCAGCCGCCTTTTTCAAGGCCCATCCAAGCATGTCATTCCTGACCAAGATCTTCGGCAGCCGTAACCAGCGCCTGCTCAAGCAATATCAGAAAGTCGTCCGCCAGATCAACGCCCTCGAGCCCGAAATGGAAAAGCTCGCCGACGCCGACCTGCAGGCGAAGACAGCGGCTTTCAAGGACCGGGTCGCCAAGGGTGAGACGCTCGACGCGATCTTGCCAGAAGCGTTTGCGGTGTGCCGCGAGGCCAGCCGCCGCGTGCTCAAAATGCGCCACTTCGATGTGCAGCTGATCGGTGCGATGGTGCTGCATGACGGCAAGATCGCCGAAATGGCAACCGGCGAGGGCAAGACCCTGATGGCCACGCTGGCAGCCTACCTGAATGCGCTGGCCGGACGCGGTGTGCACATCGTCACCGTCAACGACTACCTGGCCCAACGCGATGCGGAATGGATGGGCCGGCTCTACGGTTGGCTCGGCCTGACCACCGGCGTCAACATGGCGCAGCTGGATCACGACACCAAGCAGGCCGCCTATGCGGCCGACATTACCTACGGCACCAACAACGAATTCGGCTTCGACTACCTGCGCGACAACATGGTGTACGAAGTCAGCGACCGGGTGCAGCGCAGCCTGCCTTTCGCGATCGTCGATGAGGTCGACTCGATCCTGATCGACGAGGCACGCACGCCACTGATCATTTCCGGCCAGGCTGAAGACCATACCGAGCTGTACCAAAAGATCAATGCGATCCCGCCAATGCTGGTCGAGCAGATCGGCGAGGAAACGCCGGATGGCAGCGGCAAGGTGGAACGCCCGGGCGACTACCTGAAAGATGAAAAAGCCCACCAGGTGTTGCTGACTGAAGCCGGCCATGAAAAGGCCGAGCAGGTGCTGACGCAGATGGGCTTGCTGCCCGAGGGCGCATCGCTGTACGACGCCGCCAACATCACCCTGATCCATCACCTGTACGCTGCCTTGCGCGCGCATGCGCTGTACCACAAGGACCAGCATTATGTGGTGCAGGACAATGAAATCATCATCGTCGATGAATTCACCGGCCGCCTGATGACGGGCCGGCGCTGGTCCGATGGCCTGCACCAGGCGGTGGAAGCCAAGGAAGGCGTCAAGATCCAGAACGAGAACCAGACCCTGGCCTCGATCACTTTCCAGAACTATTTCCGCATGTACGCCAAGCTGGCCGGTATGACCGGCACGGCCGACACGGAAGCTTACGAGTTCCAGGAAATCTACGGCCTGGAAACGGTCGTGATCCCGTCCAACCGTCCCAGCCAGCGCAAGGATAAGCAGGACCAGGTCTACAAGTCGGCCCAGGAACGCTATACCGCGGTCGTGGCTGACATCCGCGATTGTTACGAGCGCGGCCAGCCGGTTCTGGTGGGCACGACTTCGATTGAAAATTCCGAACTGCTGTCAGGCATCCTGAGCGAGGCGAAGCTGCCGCATAACGTGCTCAACGCCAAGCAGCATGCGCGTGAAGCGGAAATCATTGCCCAGGCCGGCCGGCCAAAAATGATTACCATCGCCACCAACATGGCGGGCCGCGGCACCGACATTGTCCTCGGTGGCAATGTGGACAAGCAGATCCAGCTGATCGAAGCCGACGCTTCGGTTCCTGAAGAAGAGAAGAAGCAACGCGCGCAACAGCTGCGCGACGAGTGGCAATCCCTGCACGAGCAGGTGGTCGCGGCCGGCGGCCTGCACATCATCGGCACCGAGCGGCATGAATCGCGCCGCGTTGACAACCAGTTGCGCGGTCGCGCCGGACGCCAGGGCGACCCCGGTTCCTCACGCTTCTTCCTGTCGCTGGACGATCCCTTGCTGCGCATTTTCGCCGGCGACCGGGTGCGCGCGATCATGGACCGGCTGAAGATGCCCGAGGGCGAGCCGATTGAAGCCGGCATCGTGACGCGCTCGATCGAGTCGGCCCAACGCAAGGTCGAGGCGCGCAACTTCGACATCCGCAAACAGCTGCTGGAATATGACGACGTTGCCAATGACCAGCGCAAGGTGATTTACCAGCAGCGCAATGAATTGCTGGAAACAACCGACGTGGGCGAAATGATCGCCAACCTGCGCGATGGCGTCTTTGGCGACCTGTTCCGCGAACACATTCCAGCCGATTCGGTTGAGGAGCAATGGGATATCGCCGGCCTCGAAGGCGTGCTTGCCAATGAATGGCAATTGCAAGTGCCGCTGGCCGATACCTTGAAGGCCCAGCCCGACATTTCGGATGACGAATTGCTGGAGAAGGTGCAGGCGGCTGCGAAAGCGCTGTACGACGCCAAGGTCACGCAGATCGGGCGCGAAGCCTTCGCCGGCTTCGAGCGCAGCGTCATGCTGCAGAGCATAGACAGCCATTGGCGCGAGCATCTTGCGGCGCTGGACCACCTGCGCCAGGGCATCCACTTGCGCGGCTATGCGCAAAAGAACCCGAAGCAGGAATACAAGCGCGAAGCCTTTGAGTTGTTCGGGCAAATGCTCGACCTGATCCGCAGTGAAGTGGTGCGTATCGTGATGACGGTGCGGATCGAATCGCAGGAACAGATCGCCGCGGCGGAAGAAGAGCTGAATCATTCGAACGTCGCCAACGTGCATTACCAGCATGCTGAATACCTGCCCGGCAGCGCCGCTGAAGACTTGCTGGCGCCGACTGCGCTGGCCGAGGATGACGCGGCCCGCACGCCGGTCACGGGCATGCCCAAAGTCGGCCGCAACGATCCTTGCCCTTGCGGCAGCGGCAAGAAGTTCAAGCATTGCCACGGCAGCCTGAAGTAAGCTTCACCAGCTGGACCCGGATGCGCCGGCGGCGCATCCGGGTCCAGCTGCTGCGTCGCATGCCAGGCGAGGCGCCGGGCGCGCCACCAGCCGGGATGGGCGCTTTGCATCACCGTTTACGCCTTCACCGTTTAGCCCTTCGCCCTTTACCCCTTCACCCATCAGCTGACGAGAACACCGATCATGGCGGTCAACCTTCCACTCCCCTCCAACCTGAAGCCCGTGCCGGGTATCGAGCTCGGCTTTGCCGAAGCGGGCATACGCAAGGCTAACCGCAAGGATTTGCTGGTAATGCGACTGGCCGAAGGCGCGAGCGTGGCAGGTGTGTTTACGCTGAACCGCTTCTGCGCGGCGCCGGTGCAGCTTTGCAAGGCGCACCTGGGCGGCGCTATCCGCGCGCTGGTGGTCAATACCGGCAACGCCAATGCCGGCACCGGCGAGCCGGGCCTGGCTGCGGCGCGCCAGACTTGCGCCGCGCTTGCCAGCCTGCTCGGTTGCGCGCCGGAGCAGATATTGCCGTTCTCGACCGGCGTGATTCTTGAGCCGCTGCCGGTCGATCGCCTCGCAGCCGGGCTGCCAGCGGCGCTGGCCAACCTGAAGGAAGACAACTGGGCCAACGCAGCAGAAGCCATCATGACCACCGACACCCAGCCCAAGGCGGCGTCGCGCACGGTCACGATCGGCGGCAAACAAATCACGCTGACCGGCATCAGCAAGGGCGCCGGCATGATCAAGCCAAACATGGCCACCATGCTGGGCTTTATCGCCACTGACGCTGGCATGCCGCAGCCGGTGCTGGCGCAGTTGTTGAAAGATGTGGCCGACGAATCCTTCAACTGCATCACCATTGATGGCGACACCTCGACCAACGATTCCTTCATGCTGATTGCGACCGGGGCCTCCGGTGTGCAGGTGACATCGGCCGATTCGGCGGAATATGCGACGCTGGCGCGCGAAGTGCTGGCGCTGTCACAGCAATTGGCGCAAATGATCGTGCGCGATGGCGAGGGCGCGACCAAGTTCATCAGCGTCGTGGTCGAGCAGGGCGCCAGCCGCGAGGAATGCCGCAAGATCGCTTACTCGATTGGCCACTCGCCTTTGGTGAAGACAGCATTCTTTGCTTCCGACCCGAACCTGGGACGCATCCTGGCGGCGATCGGCTATGCCGGCGTGGACGACCTGGACGTCAGCAAGATCGATCTGTACCTGGACGATGTGCTGGTCGCCAAGGGCGGCGGGCGCAATCCCGGCTATCGCGAGGAAGATGGCCAGCGCGTTATGAAGCAAAGCGAAATCACCGTGCGGGTGAAGCTGGCGCGCGGCAGCGCCGCGGCGACGATCTGGACTTGCGACCTGTCGCACGATTATGTGTCGATCAACGCAGATTACCGTTCCTGATACGCGCGGCGCCAGGCAAGCATCGACGCCCGGAAAAACAAGAACCGAACTGGTCTGAGACCACGCAAGCACATGACAGAACTCGACAAATTCCTGGCCCGGGCAGAAGCGCTGCTGGCGCGGGTAGAAGCACTGCTGCCGGCCAATAGCAGGCCGCTCGACTGGGATGCCTCGACCGCATTCCGCTGGCGCCATCAGCGCGGCCGCGAAGGCGGTTACCTGCAGGCGGTGACGCACCTGCCCACGATCACGCTGGACGACCTGCACAACATCGGCCGCCAGAAAGAACAGATTGAACAGAACACGCGCCAGTTCGTCGAAGGCAAGCCCGCCAACAATGTATTGCTGACCGGTGCGCGCGGCACAGGCAAGTCTTCGCTGATCAAGGCTTGCCTGAACGCGTATGCGTCGCGCGGGCTGCGCCTGATTGAAGTAGACAAGGAAGACCTGGTCGACTTGCCCGACATCGTCGAACTGGTGGCAAGCCGCCCCGAGCGCTTCGTGATCTTTTGCGACGACCTGTCGTTCGAAGAGGGCGAGGGCGGCTACAAGGCGCTCAAAGTGGCGCTCGACGGCAGCATCGCAGCCCAGTCCGACAATGTGCTGATCTATGCCACGTCCAACCGCCGCCACTTGATGCCGGAGCGGATGTCCGACAACGCCACGTACAAGCATAGTGACGATGGCGACCTGCATCCGGGCGAAACGGTGGAAGAAAAAATCTCGCTGTCGGAGCGCTTCGGCCTGTGGGTATCGTTCTATCCATTCCGCCAGGCTGACTACCTCGATATCGTCGCCCACTGGCTGCGGCATTTCGGCTGCAGTGAAGACGAGATCGAAGCCTCCAGCCACGAGGCCTTGCAATGGGCGCTGCAGCGCGGTTCGCGTTCGGGGCGGGTGGCCTGGCAGTTCGCCAAGGACCACGCCGGTCGAAGCGCCCGCTGATGCCTGCCGCCGCCCCGGCCGCCGCGGCCATCGATGTTGCGGTTGGCGTCATGCGCAAGCCGGACGGCAGCCTGTTGCTGGCGCGCCGGCCCGAGGGCAAGCCTTACGCTGGCTATTGGGAATTCCCGGGCGGGAAAGTTGAACCCGGTGAGAGCGTGGCGGCGGCGCTGGCGCGTGAATTCGAGGAAGAACTGGGCGTGCGCGTGCTGCACGCCGAACCGTGGTGCTGCGTCGAGCATGTGTATCCGCATGCCCACGTCCACCTGCATTTTTTCATCATCCGCGCCTGGCAGGGCGAACCGCAAAGCCTGGAAGGCCAGGCCTTCGCCTGGCAGGGCGAAGTGGCGGTCGAACCGGTGCTGCCGGCGACCATACCGCTGTTGTCCTGGCTCTACCAGGTCGGGGATCAGGGCGGGGATCAGGGCGGGGATCAGCGCGAGGATTAGCGCGAGGATTAGCGCGGGGATTAGCGCCGCGCTGTGCGCCGGCGCGGCTGCCTTTCAGCGCCCTTCAGCAATCCGCCAGAACGGCCTTCAGCCGCGCTCCTCGTCATCCGTATCGGTCGGCGGGTTGACCGCGGGGATCACATACTTCTCTTCAGCCCAGGCGCCCAGGTCGATCTGCTTGCAACGCAGCGAACAGAACGGGCGATACTTGTTTTCTTCCTTCCATTCGACTTTGGCCGAACAGGTAGGGCAATCGACTATTGTCACCATCGGGAACACCTGGAATGCGGGAGTGGAGAAAGATTGGTAAAGCCGGAGAGGCGGGCCACAGGCAAAATAGAGGGACCGGCCTGCATCCGGGTTCCATATCGTTCAATATCGGCCCGGACGGTGGTTTTTCAACGGCCGCGAACGGGCCATTGCCGGGTCATCAGAAACTGCAGAGCGTCAATTCGAAGGGCGTATCGGTTTCCATGGGACGCGGCTTCATGTCGCCGCCCTGCGTGGTGAAGCGCACCCAGAGCATGTACTTGTTGGCCGATATTTCCGGTATCGCACCCAGCGCGTCGTCCAGTGACAGGCGCAGCATCTGGTACACCTTGCCGTGCAACATTTGCTGGTAGCTGCCGGCGGTGGCAATGATTTTCGACGGCCGCCCGGATTCGCGCAGCAGCCTCAGCACCAGGCCAATTGCATTGAACAGTGGCTGCAGCGGCGCAAACCAGTTACTGATGTCTTGCAGGCGGCTTTCCGCCGGCCGTTGCTGCCATGCATGGTAAGAGGGCAGGTCGAATTCACAGGCGCCGCCGGGGATGATGGTGCGTCCGCGTATGCTCATCAGCCATTCATTGTCGCGGATATGCTGGCCTGTCTTGCCTTGGGCACCGATCAACGCACTGCTGATTTGGTCAACATCCGCCAGGATTGCATCCAGCATATCGGTATGCACATTGGGATTGCTGCGAAAGCCCAGCAGGGCTTGCTTCTGGCGTTCGAGCTCTTGCAGCAGGTCGGACTTCAAGTCGGCGCGACCGGCGACTTCCAGCATTTCGAAGATGGTCGAGAGCGCGATGTGATGCTGCAGCGGGTGACCCTGCTGCGCAAAAAACACGAATTTCTCGTATAGGTCTTCCAACCGCAACAACGTACGAATGCGCTCGTTGAAAGGGTATTCGTAGACAATCAATGTTGCATCCGTATGAGAGTGGAGGCTGGACCGGCAGGACAATGTACGTGATTCTGACCCATGCCGGGCGAAATTACAAACACCGTAACTATTGTTCTTCCGCTGCCCGCGCCAGCTGGCAGTAAAGCGCATGCAGGCGGTCTATTTCGGGCTCCAGCGCCCCCGGGTCGCGGTCGTTGACGATCACGTCGTCGGCGGCGGCCAGGCGCTGCGCCCGGGTAGCCTGGGCGGCCATGATGGCGCGCACTTGTTCCGGGGCCAGCTGGCTGCGCCGCATCACGCGTTCCACCTGCAGCTCCTCCGGGCAATCGATGACCAGCACCCGCGAAACCCGCTCGCGCCAGTTGCCCGACTCGACCAGCAAGGGCACCACGAACACCGGATAGGCGCCGGCCGCGCGCTGCGCCGCGCGTTCGGTTTCAACCCGGATCAGCGGATGCAGGATCGCTTCCAACTGCTTCTTGGCCTTGGCGTCCGAGAAAACCCGCTGCCGCATGCGGGCCCGGTCGAGCGCGCCATCGGGCGTCAGGTAGTCGGCGCCGAACTGGCTGCGGATGGCATCCATCGCCGCCCCGCCGGGGGCGGTCAGCGCATGCGCAATGCGGTCGGTGTCGACCAGGGTCGCGCCGCGTGCCGCCAGCTGGTCTGCGACCAGGCTTTTGCCACTACCGATGCCGCCGGTCAGGCCGACCGAGAAACGCGGGCCGTGGGGTTTCAGCGCCTCGGTTGCCATGCCAGCCTCAGAACACGCCAGGCAGCCACGACTGCACGATTGGCTTGCCGAACAGGAGCGCGATCAGTCCAGCGGCGGCCAGGTAAGGCCCGAACGGAATCGGGTTGTCAGAGTCGCGCCGCTTCGAGGCAATCATGCAAATGCCCACTACCGCGCCGACGATGGACGACAGCAGGATGATCAGCGGTAGCATGGTCCACCCCATCCAGGCGCCCAGCGCTGCCAGCAGCTTGAAGTCGCCATAACCCATGCCTTCCTTGCCGCGTATCAGCTTGAAGGCCCAGTACACGGACCACAGCACAAGGTAGCCAGCCGCCGCGCCGATCACGGCGTCGCGCAAAGGCGCGAAAGTGCCGTTCAGGTTGACCAGCAAGCCGGCCCACAGCAAGGGGTAGGTCAGGTCGTCGGGCAGCAACTGCGTGTCGGCATCGATGAAAGTCATGGCGATCAGCAGGTAGCAAAACAGCAGCGCCGCGAAGCCAGTCAGGCCAGTGCCGAAATGCCAGACCAGGTAGCCGGACAACAAGCCCGTCACCAACTCAATGATGGGATAGCGGATCGAAATCGGCGTCTTGCAGCCACTGCACTTGCCGCCCAGCGCCAGGTAGCTGACGACCGGAATATTTTCCATCGCCGTTATCTGGTGTCCACAGGAAGGGCAGGCAGAGCGTGGAATGGCAAGGTTGTAGTGGTCGGTATGCGGCAGCGGCTTGCCGCTTTCCTCGGCCACGTAGTTGTCGGATTCGCGCTGCATCATGCGCGGCAGGCGGTGGATGACGACATTCAGGAAACTGCCAATCACCAGGCCGAAAACCAGGGCGATGAAGGCGGCTGCCGCCGTATGCGGCGGTGCTGCAAGCAGGTCGGCAGGAGCCATGGGAAGGATGCTGAAATTACGGGTGGCGCTATATTAGCGCACCCAGGCCCGGTCCCGGCGGCGCTTGACGCGATCGCGCATCGGACTGTGCCGCCGCTGCACCAGCGCATTGCCGGTGCGATGCCCGGCATGGCCATAATTGCCGTGACGCAGGGGCAGCGCGCGGGTAAAATGCCGACGTCACTGGGGAGTAGCCGCCCTCCGCACAGGAGGGGCCTGCGTCAACATGCTTGACTGCGCATTCATGCCGGTCATGGCGCAGGCAGTCCACCAACCTGGCAAGACCTTTGACCATGCTGCAAGCGCCTGCCGGGGCTGCCGCGTGGTCAACCGTACCTGCCCCGGCGATGGATTTCAATTGGAAGCTTTCCTGCTCTCGACCGGCGTGGTCGCACTTGCCGAAATCGGCGACAAAACCCAACTCCTGGCCTTTCTCCTGGCCGCAAAATTCCGCAAGCCCTGGCCCATCATCGCCGGCATTTTCATCGCGACCCTGTTCAACCACGGCTTTGCCGGCGCGCTCGGGACCTGGCTGACATCGCTGGTCGACCCGCACTGGATGCGCTGGATACTGGGCGTTTCCTTCCTGCTGATGGCTGGCTGGACCCTCATTCCCGACAAGTTCGATGAACGCGACGCGCACCTGGCGCACGCCGGTGTGTTCGGCACGACGCTGCTGGCGTTTTTCGTGGCCGAGATGGGCGACAAGACCCAGATCGCGACCATAGCCTTGGCCGCCCAGTACCAGGCGCTGCTGGCGGTCGTGGCCGGCACGACGCTGGGCATGATGATTGCCAACGTGCCGGCGGTCTTGATGGGGTCGCGCCTGGCGCATCGTTTGCCGGTGCGGGCCGTGCATATCACCGCGGCGGCCATTTTCGCAGTGCTTGGCGTGGCGACCCTGGCGGGAGCGGGCAACTGGCTTGGACTTTGATGCGCCATCCGGCCGCCTGTTCATCGCCAGCGATGCCTGCATCCGGCACTCGGGGGAATACGGCGACTATTGTGCGCTTTTGGCCCTGCCTGACCGGATAACCAAAAGGCAATCGGGTTAGAATGCCGCTTCAATCCGAGCCCGCCAGCTTCGAAAGTGGGCCGACCAGGGAAGTGCTACGGTTTTATGCAGTAACGAACGGAGATCGTATGAAACCGACCATGCTTGTCGCCTTGCTGCTCGTGGGCAGCGGCGCGCATGCCGCCGTGACCCAACCCGAGCTGGCCGACCTGACGCTGGAAGAATTGGCCGACATTCGCGTGACCTCAGTGTCGCGCCGCTCCGAGCTCCTGGCCGATACACCGGCTTCGGTATTCGTCATCACGGGCGAGGAGATCCGCCGCGCTGGCGCCCTGACCCTGCCTGAAGCCTTGCGCCTTGCGCCAAACCTGCAAGTTGCCCGCATCGATGCCCGTAACTATGCGGTGACTGCACGCGGCTTCAACAATGGCCTTGAAAACAAACTGCTGGTCATGATAGACGGCCGCACGATTTATTCGCCCTTGTTTTCCGGCGTGTTCTGGGATGCGCAAGACCTGGTGATCGAGGATATCGAGCGCATCGAAGTCATCAGCGGCCCGGGCGCCACCATGTGGGGCGCCAATGCCGTCAATGGCGTGATCAGCGTGATCACGCGCTCAGCCGCCGACACCCAGGGTTCGCTGGCCAGCGTCAGCATGGGCCGCGAGTTCCGCGACCTGGCGGTGCGCCACGGCGGCAAACTTGAGGGCGGCGGGCAATACCGCGTGTATGGCAAATTCGCCGAAAACGAGAATACCGAGAGTGTGACAGGCATCCCCCAGCCGTACGGATGGCACCGCAAGCAGGCCGGCTTTCGCGCTGACTGGAACGACGGCGGGCAGCAGGTTTCCCT